>NZ_QKSO01000029.1:0-706 GCF_003234215.1 Curtobacterium sp. MCSS17_006
GGTGTTACTTGATCTGTGCGGTGATGGTGGCGGTGCCGACGAGGAGGCCGCGCTTGACGGCGTCGGTGCCGAAGGTCTTGTTCAGCAGGCCGGCGGCGTCTTCGGAGATGTGGACGGTGGTGCCGGTGAGGATGGCGTTGTCGCCCTCGAGCTGGAGGGGCTTGAGGGAGCCGCCGTGCAGCTCGAACAGGAACGCGTTGGCCGCGGCGACCTTGCCGTTGACGAGGACGTCCCCGTAGAGCTTGGACGAGCCCGGGTTCACGACGAAGTTCTCCAGCGTGACGGTGGTGTCGCCGGCCTTCAGGGTCAGCCCCGAGTCGTCGTGGTTCAGCAGGCCCTGCACGTACGGGCGGTAGTTGCCGTCCGGCGACCAGTAGGTGACCGACCCGGCGGTGATCGGGAACGACACCGACCCGTCAGCGAGGGTCGCGTCGCCGGAGACGCCGGGGGTGAGCTTCAGGGCGGTGAGGGCGTCGGTGAAGCCGGAGTCGAGCTTCACGGCGGTGGAGCCACCGAGGACCTCGGGGACCGAGGCGACGGGTGCGGGGATCTTCGACTCGGACGACGAGGACACCGTGTGCACGTTCGGGGTCGCGGCCTGGGCGGAGGAGATCCCGAACGCGGCACCGCCGAGGACGAGGGCGCCGGTCGTGGCGAGGGTGATGGAGGTCTTGAGGCTCTTACGCATCGTGATCAGTCCTTTGCT
>NZ_QKSO01000004.1:0-241071 GCF_003234215.1 Curtobacterium sp. MCSS17_006
GCTCGGGGGCGGGCTGCTCGGGTTCGGGTGCCGCATCGATCGACGCGCTCGGCGGGTTCGGGTCCTCGTGGCCGTCGACGATCGCCGCGACGTACACGTACCGCGCGAGCGGTGCGTCCTCGACCGTCGGCAGGGCGTCCGGCGCGTAGACCGTGCCCTCTCCGCAGAGCTGGTAATACCGCGAGGCGCAGAAGACGACCCGGTATCCGGTCGGCTGGAGCCCGGCGTTCTGCGGAGGCGCAGTCACCGTCAGTTGTGTCCCGGCCGTCACGGAGTCCGGCAGCGTGGCACGGGTCTGCACCGGGCGCAGCCCGCCCACCGTGGAGCCGTCCCCGCAGAAGTTGGACGTGCCGTCCGCGCAGGCCACCACGGTCACGCTCACCGTCGAGCCGAACGCGGCACCGGTGACCCAGGAGCCGTTCCCGCCGAAGGACACGAGGCCGCCGCCGTTGACCGAGTAGGCGTAGTGGTCGATCGATCCGTTGGGGCTCGGCTGGGCGCGCGGGTTCCGGATGCGGATCGCGTACGTGCCGTCGTCCTCGCTGAACCGCTCGACGCCGATGTCGGCCGACGCGGTCCCCGGAGCGGAGTACCCCTGCACGGACGCCGCACGGCTCGGCGTGCAGAACAGACCGTTGTCGGCAAGCGCGACGTACTGGAAGTTGCCGTTCGAGTTCAGCGTGTCGTTGGCGCTCCCGCCGTCCCAGCGCTTGTCCGATCCGGTGGTCGAGCAACCGCTCGGAATGTTCACCCCGGGCGGGTACCGCACGATCGTGAGCGTTCGACCGCCCCCGGCCCAGTCGTTCTCGGCCGCAGTGAGCGACACGTTGGTCCGCCCGGGCGACACGTCGCGCGACGCGTTCAGCGTCGGGACGCCCGGTGTCCCGACGGCACTGCCGGTGGCGGACGCGGAGTTCCACTGCACGACGGTGCCGTTGCGGTCGGCGTCGTTGCGAGCGGACACGGTGACCTTGTACTGGGCAGCGCTCTGGGCGCCGGTGAACGACGTGTTCGTGGCGGTGCCGGTGTGCCGCGTGGTCGACAGGCCGGGGCCCTCGATCGTGACGATGTAGTCGTCGACCGCGCTGCCGTTGTTCGGCGCGGACACCTTGCCCCACTTGACGTCGAGCTGGTTCGGTGTCGCCTTGCTGGGCGTGACCGTGATGCCCTTCGGCGGTGCCGGCACGAAGTCCGCACTCATCGGACCCGAGCGGGACGAGGGCTTCGAGTCACCGATCGCGTTGGTCGCCACGACCTGGAACCGGTACGACGCCTTCGGGTCGAGTCCGGTCAGCGTGCACACCGTCGCGGTCCCGCAGTTCTTCGAGACGCCGTTGGTCCCGACGACCCGGTAGCCCGTGATGGGCGAGTTGTTGCCCTGCGGGGTCGACCACGTCAGCGTGACCTGACCGCCGTCGTAGGAGCCGGTGCGGGTGGGTGCACCCGGAGCGTCCGGGACGTCCTGCACCGAGATCGTGACGTCGCCCCAGACGTACCGGTCGGGGTCGTTCGTCGCATCCGCCACCTGGTACTGCAGGTGGGCGTCGCCGGGCTTCGCGGTGTCGGCGACCGAGACCTGCAGGCGCGTGCGGTCACCGCTCGGCGTGACGGTGACGCCGCTCGGCAGCCCGCCGGACAGCCCGCGGATGTTCACGACGCGCAACCGCTCACCCGGGAACGGGTTGGTCGGCTGGTCGTTCGTGAGCACGTCGATGGTGGTGGTCGCCCCGCGCTTCGTCACCGACCGGTCGGGACCGGGCTGGACCACGGGACGGGTGGAGGCGACAACGCCGACGGTGACGGTGCCGGCGCGACCGGTGTTGGCGTCGTCCGCGACACCGATCCCGATCGACGCGGTGGTGTTCTTCTTCGCGGTGTCGGCGACCGAGATCGTGAGCTGCTGCTTCGCGATCGAGGCGGTCGTCCCCGCGGCGGGCCGGCCGACGATCGAGTACCGGAGCTCGGGCAGGTCCCGGGGGTACGGGTAGTCGGTCAGCTTCGTCAGGTCGATCTTGCGCGTCTCGCCCGGCTGCATCTCGACCGAGGAGCCCGTGAACGCCGGCGGCTGGTTCGACCGGGGCGTGACCGTGATCGGGAGCACGAGCGTGGCGACGCGGCCCTTTCCGCCGTTCGCCGACGAGCCGTCGGTGACCTCGAACGAGATCGACGCCTTGCCGTAGTAGAGCTTCGCCGACGTGAACTGCAGCGTCGAGGAGTCCACCACCAGGCTCTGCCCGTTGGCGTGGGTGGCCTTGACCGTGCCGCGGTCGGTGATCTTCGCGGTCTCGCCGTTCGCGGTCACGACGAAGTCCTGCAGCGGGATGCGGACGGTGGCCTCGCTCTTCACCGTGACCGCACCGGCGCTGCGGTTGATCTGGGGCAGGGCGTCGTCGAAGCCCGGCACGTTGATGAAGCCGTAGGAGACGATGTCCGGGTGGTCGGCCCGGGCGACCGAGAACGGGATCACCTGCGAGTCGTCGGTCAACCGGACGGTGATGCGGCCGTCGTCGGTGGGCGTCGCCGTGTCGCCGTAGCCGGGGACGACCCCGACCCGGAGGTCGGCCGCGGTGCCCTCGGCGAAGAAGACGTTGTCGAGCACGTCGACGGTCACGCTCTGCCGGTGCAGGATGTCCTGCAGGTCGAGGGTCGTGTCGTCGACCTCGGGCCGGAGCGGCTGGGCGTCGGGGTCGACGGTCACCGTGAGGAAGGCCGTGCTCGATCCCCCGCTGCTGTTCGCGACGGTGTAGAGCACCGCGAAGTCACCGCTCTTCGCCGACTCCGGAGGCGTGACGCGGATCTGCTGCTTCCGGAGGACCTTGGCGGTGACGTCCTCTGCCGTCGGCTCGGCCTGCGCGACGGTCAGCTGCCCGCCTTCGGGGTCGGAGTCGTTCTGCAGGACGCGCACCGTCACCGAGCCACCGGGGCGGATCGTGACGTGGTCGGCCTCGGCCACGGGGTTCGAGGCCTGCTCGGCGCGGGGTGCGATGCCGACCCGCACGGTGCCGGTGGCGCGGGCTCCGAGGGCGTCGACGACGGTGTAGGTGAACTCGTCGGTGCCGGCCGAGTAATCGCCCGCATCGTAGGTCAGGGCGTCCGAGGCGACGTCCGAGACGGATCCCTTGTCGGGGTTGGAGCCCACGCCGACCAGCTGGACGGAGTCGCCGTCCGGGTCGATCCCGTTCAACGGCACGCTGACCCGCACCGACGACCCGGCGACGACGCGCGCGGTGACGGTCTGCGGGACGGGCGGGTTGTTCGTGGCGGCGTCGCGTTCGCGCACCGAGATCGACACCGCGGCGTCGGCGTACTGGCCGTCCGGGCCGGCGACCCGGTAGACGGCGGTGTAGTTGCCCGGCGTCTTCGGGGCGAGGTACCGCAGGTGGTCGCCGGAGACGAACAGCAGGCCGCCGTCACCGGGGACGTTCTGCACCAGTTCGGGCTGCAGCGTCAACGGCTCGCCCTCGGGCTGGGTGTCGTTGTCGAGCACGTCGATGTTCGCGACGTCGCCGACACGGACGGTGGCGCTGTCCGGCTGGGCGACCGGTGGCTGGATGCGGTCGGGCTTCGGGATCTCGACGACCGTGATCGTGCCGGGTGACGACGCCAGGCCGTTCGTCTCCGTGTACCCGAACGAGACCGGACCGTCGAGGGGTGCCGTGAGCGTGACACGGACCGTGTGCTGGTCGAGGATGCTCGCCTGCACCCCGCTGCCCCGTGGGGGTCCGTCGAGCGCCGTCACGAGCAGCACCCCGCCCGCCGGGTCGATGTCGGTCGCGGTGACGTCCGTGTCCTTGGTGGACAGGGTGTTCACGAACACCGTCTTCGGCGTGGTGATCGGCGCCGTCGAGGCGTCCGGTGGCGCGAGGACGGTCACCCGGACGATGCCGCTCGAGGTCTTCACGCCGTCGGTCACCGTGTACTCGAGCTGGTGGTCGCCCGCCCGCTCCCCCTGCACCCGGAAGGTCCCGGCGTCGTAGCTCGGGGTGACGGTGAGCCCGGACGCCGAGGACACGCTGGTCAGCGTCACGGTGCCGTTGCCACCGCGCACGTGGTCGAGCGGCTCGACCGTGAAGGCCTTGCCGGCGTACCCGGACACGGGGAACGGATCGGCGCGCAGCGGGACGGTACCCTGCTTGGCGACCCGGACCGTCACGGCTCCCCGGCCGTCGGCCCGTCCGTCACTGACGACCAGCTGCACGGAGCGCTCGCCGGTCCGGCCGCTGTCGTTCCGGAAGTCGAGCAGGCCGTCCGGTGTGGTGGACACCCGGTCACCGTTCGACGCGGTCGCCGACTCCAGGTAGACCGGGTCGCCGTCCGGGTCGACCCAGTCGCCGAGGACGTTCGAGACGACGTGCCCGTTCTGGACGACGTCGGCCGAGGTGTCACGGACCTGCCGCGGCGCCTCGTTCTGACTGTCGGGGCGCACACTGATCCGGACGGTCGCGGTGTCCGATCCGCCGTTGCCGTCGGTGATCGTGTACGGGAACGTCACGGTCCCGGTGGCGCGCGACGACAGCGTGACCTGCAGGCGTTGACCGTCGCCGACGATCGCGACGCGGCCGGCGGACTTCGAGATGGCGCCGACCTCGCTCACGATGATCGGGTCACCGTTCGGGTCGTAGTCGTTGAGCAGGACCGGGAGGCTCGTGGTGCGTCCCGGACGAGCGCCCAGTTCGTCGTCCACCGCCACCGGCGGCTTCTGGTCCTTGTCGACCTCGGGGTCGTCGTCGGAGACCTGCTCCTGCTGCTGCTCGTCGTCCTGCTTTATCAGGTCGGCCCAGTTGTCGATGAGCTGCCCGCTCCGGTCGATCGCCCAGGAACGGCCGCTCGTCGGGTCGTTGGCGACGACGGTGTCGCCGTTGTGCAGGATCTGCAGTTCGCTCGTGCCGCCGGTGCGCGCCAGCCGCTGCAGCGCGTTGCCGTCACACGTGTCGATCGCCTGTCCGCCCGCCCACGCCGCGTACGTGCAGGAGCCGTCGACGTAGGGCCGCGCGGCTCGTCCGGCCACCTGGAGCGCGGTGGCGTCCACGGTGCCGGAGGCGCTGACGCGGACCAGGCCCGCCGTGCCCGCGACCGTCACCTGGGCCGTGCTGTCGGAGGACCGCTGGAGGGCCGGCGACGACCCCACCCGGTCGCCGAGTTCGACGGTGCGGCCGTCGACCGACAGGGCACCGCTCGTCCGGTCGAGCACGGCGAGGTGCCCGTCGAACGTGGCGACCTGGAAGTCGTCGCCCCGGTCCATGTCGACCTTCCACCGTTCGTCGACGGTGAGTGTCGTGCCGACGTCGACCAGCGAGGCCGTCCCGGTCTTCGCGGAGTAGACCGCGACGTGGCCGTCGGAGGCGTCGAAGACCGTGTCGGCGCCCAGGGTCAGGTCGGCCTTGGCCGACGCGTCGAACTCGGCGAGGTCGTTCGCGGGGGTCGCCCAGAGCTCGCCCGTGTCGGCGTTGCCGATGACCGCGGTGTCGCCCGCGAAGAAGACCTGCGGCGCCCCCGCCGGCAGCGTGATCGCATCCCCCACGGTGGCGTCGGCGACGTCGACCCGGGCGACCGTGCCCTTGGTCTCGTCGACGCTGTAGACGGTGGAGCCGCGCTGCAGCACGGACAGGTCGTCGCTGGCCGTCTCGACCGCGGTGTTGAGTTGCAGGATGCCGGTGTTCGCCCGGCCGACCGCGCCGTACTCGGCCGAGGGCACCCAGACCGTGCCGTCGCCGAGGTCGACGCGTTGCGTGTGGTACCCGGTGGAGACGATGGCGGTGGTCGCGACGACGGCGGCGACGAGCACCGAGGCACCGGTCGTCACGGCGGCGGAGCGGTGCTTCGCGAGGAGGGCGCGGATCACCCGGCGCTCCCGATCGTCGCGCACTTCTGCGCGCTCGCGGCACCCGTCTTGCCGTCGCGGTTCACGGCGACGGCGATGCACTCCTCGTCGCCGCGTTCACCGGAGACGACGAACGTCGTGCCGGTCTGCTGGCTCGACGACCCGTTGGACGAGATGACGTACGTGTCGCCGCTGCGCAGCCCCGGGTCGGTCCAGCTGAAGGACACGGACTGCGTCGACGGCTCGGCACGGACCTCGGCCACGACCGGGATCGCCCCGGCGCCGAGCCGACCGACGACGACGACGGTGGCGATCGCGAGGGCGGCGACCACGACGACGGCGAGGGACGTCGCCCAGACCAGGGTCGAACGGGTCCGGCGCCGGGCACGCGTCACGGACCCGGTGCGGTGCACGGTGCCGACGCTGTGCGAACCGCCGGCCACGACCCCGCCCTGCACGGCACGGCGGGTACGACGACGCCCGCCGACCCGCGTGGGTGGCTGCAGCTCACGGATCACGGTGCGCTCGCCGTGCGGGGTGGGCGTCGAGATCGCCCAGGCCTCGACCGCGACGTCGGCGGACGTCTGCGGGATGCCGAGCTCGGCTTCGACCTGCTGGAACCCGCGGACGAGTTCCATCACCGTCGCGGGGCGTCCCTGCGGCTTGCGGGACAGCGCCGAGGCGAGCAGGCGCTCCAGCGAGGGCGGCACGTCGGTGCGACCGGTGGGCTTCACGCCGCCCTTGTCGATCCGGTGCATCAGGTCGTTCGCACCGTTCTTGCCGCCGCGGATCTCGAACGGGCTGCGCCCGGCGAGGAGCGAGTACACGGTCGCCGCGAGGGAGTACACCTCGGACTGGATCGTGCCGCGCGACTCGTCGATCAGGACCTCGGGCGCGGACCACGGGATCGACATGCCGATCGGCTCGTCGGGGTCGGTACCCCCGATCGTCGCGGCGATGCCGAAGTCGGAGAGCACGGGGTTGCCGTAGGCCGTCAGCAGGATGTTCGACGGCTTGATGTCGCGGTGCAGCACGCCCTCGCGGTGTGCGGTCTCGAGCGCCGACCCGATGCGGATGCCGATCGACAGCACCTCGGACACCGGGATCGGTTCGCGGCGGTAGCGCTCACTGAGGGACGAGGAGCAGAGCTCCATGACCAGGTAGGGCCGGCCGTCGGCGGCGACGCTGGCCTGGAGGACGGTGAGGATCGACGGGTGCGTGCTGAGCCGCGCCATCAGGTTGGCCTCGGCCTGGAACATCTGCCGGACGCGGTCGTCGACGACCTCGTCCAGCAGCACCTTCACCGCGACCTGTCGTCGGGGCATGTCCTGCTCGTAGAGGAAGACGTCGGCGAAGCCACCGGACCCGAGGACGTGCACGGGACTGAAACCGCCGATCACGGGCGGGTTGGACGGCAGGCGTCTCGCCATGGTCCTCTCCTCCCCCGGCCGAGCGGCCAGCTCTCTCGACGTGGCCATGTCATTGTACGAAGCGTGGGTGACCGACATTCCGCACGCCGATCCCCCACAGCTCGACGTGTTCCCCCAGTTCGGGGGCCAGCTAGTGACGCGGCAGCGTGTCCTCGAGGTCGCCGTCGTCCGGTGCGGAATCGACCTGCAGCACCACGACGGTGACGTTGTCACGACCGCCGGCCACGACGGCGTCGCCGACGAGGCGCTCCGCCAGGTCCTGCGCGCCGGGCTCACGTGCCGCGATGCGCGCGATGCCGGCGTCGCCGAGCTCCTTGGTCAGCCCGTCGGAGCAGACGATGTAGCGGTCACCGGCCCGCAGGGGCAGGGTCCACCAGTCCGGTGCCGGCGGTTCGCCGAAGCCGACCGCACGCGTGATGACGTTGCTGTCCGGGTGCTGCTCGGCGTCCTCGGCACGCAGCAGGCCGGCGTCCACCATCTCCTGCACCACCGAGTGGTCGACGGTGACGCGGCGGAGCACGCCGTCCTCGATGCGGTAGGTGCGGGAGTCGCCGACGTTGAACACGAGGGCAGCGGGCTGCCCGAGCGACGCCACGAGCGCGATCCCGGTGACGGTGGTGCCCGCGCCGATGGCGTTGCCGCCGGCTGCACGCTCGATGTCGGCTGTCGCGAGGAGCAGCGCACGCTGGATGCCCTGACGCGTGGTGAACGGTTCGGCCGTCACCTGCTCGAGCCGACGCACGACCGCGTCACTGGCACGGTCGCCCGCGAGGTGCCCGCCCATGCCGTCGGCGACGACGAAGAACGGCGCGCCCACGATGTAGCTGTCCTCGTTGTGGTCACGCCGCCGACCGACGTCGGTCGCGGCTCCCCACGAGAGTGTCAGGGTGGCGCCGTCGGCACCGGGGACGTCGATGGCGTGCGCAGTGGCTGCTCGGCCGAGTTCGGTCACGTGTCAGGATCGCTCTCTGGTGGGTCGGGGCGTGCCGTGTGCTGTCTGATCGGAGGGCCACGGGGGAACCGGAGGCAGCCCCTCTGCCGTCGGTGCGACCCGGAGGTACGGCGAGAGGACCTCGATGGCGTTGCCGTCACCGATCTCGACTACCGTACCCGTCAGCGCGACGATCGACGCACCCGATGCCATGCGGTAGGCGGGTGCACCGGCCGGGCGGACGACGGTCCCGTTGGTGGACCGGAGGTCCTGCACGACGACGGCTTCGCCCTCGGCGTGCATCCGGACGTGGGACGACGACACCTGCCCGTACGCCGACCGCACGGTCACGAGTTCGGGCTGCGGGCCACGGGTGACCCGCGGGAGCGACGGCCGTCGGCCGATGACCACCGGGTGGTCGAGCCGGAAGGTGCGTTCGCCGATGCGGATCGAGGGCACGCGTGCAGTGGGCGCGGCGGGCACCGCCGGGACGGCCGGGAGGCCCGGGGCGGCACCCACGAACGGGCTCGCTCCGGCGCCGGGTCGCGCCGGCACCCGGACGACGGTGTCCTCCGGATCGACGTCGTCCACCGCTGCGGGTGGCTGGTCGCTTGCCCCGGGCGCGGGCCGGATGACCGTGTCACCGAGGACCCCGTCGTCGGAGTCGGAGTCGGAGTCGGGACCGGCTCCCGGGACGACGGGACCTGCGCGCCGGATGACGGTGTCGTCGACGGCGTCCGCCGTCCGGTCGCCCAGCGATCGTCGGGGTCGCCGGATGACGGTGTCCTCGATGTCGTCGTCGTACAACCGGAGCCCTCCCAGTGTGGTCTCCCCCACCGTAGACGATCCGGTCGACCCCACGTCATCGACGCTCCCACGACGGCCCGCTGCCCGCGACGACCGAGCGCAGGACGAGCCCCGCGAGCGGGTCGTCCGCGCGGGTCTCGAGGGCGTACCGGGCACGCGTCTCCGCCCGGGCCCACGACCCGAGCGCCCACGCACACCAGGCGCCGAGCGACAGGGCGCCGGCAGCGCCCGACGATCCGTCGAACGGGCCGTCCTGCGCCCGCCACACGCGCCACGCATCGGCACACCGATCACCGGCGAGCCGCACGCGGGCCCGATCGGGACCCGGGCCGAAACCGTGGAGCGCCGGCGGTGTCGCGTCCGCGAAGGGGTCGAACACCCGGATCGAACGGGGATCGGGCGTGCCCTGCGCCGCGATGAACGGCACCAGGGCCATCCGGGGCGCGAGTGCGCCGCACGCGGTCACCACGGCCGTCGCAGCGGCCGTCGACAGGTCGGCGCGACCGGGCGCGACCAGCGCGGCCGCCGCAGCGGGGAGGGTGACCGCCGCGGCGATCTCGCGAGGGAAACGGACTGCGGAGCCGGGGCTGGACTGTGCCGTGAGAGGGATCATGCACGCCATCGAAACGTGCTGGGAGCCTCCAGGCAGGGTCGCCCCGACCATCTGTGGACCGGAGCGACCTCGCTCACGCCTGTGGAGGACGAGCCGACCCGGCACCCGCTCAGGCGGCGACGGGCTCCAGGCTCTCGGCGACCAGGTCCCAGCCGCCCTCGTTGCGCTCGACGACCACGTTGTTCGCGGCCGCCCAACCGACCAGGTCGTCCATGCTGCCGATGCTCGCGCCGGTGCGGGCGAGCAGCGCCACCAGGCGACCCTTCGCGGTCTTGTTCCAGTGGTTCAGCGCACGACGACGACCGGAGCCGTCGACACTCACCACCCGTGGTGCCACCGCTCCGGGCACGGGACCGAGCTGCCGGTACCCCTCGGACCTCAGGTCGAGCACCAGGCCGTCCGCACGGGTCAGCAGGGAACGGGTCGACACCGCGGGCCAGTGCGCGGCCAACCGGATCGAGCCGAGCCGCGAGTCGTGTGAGAGCCGGTACGCCGGGATCGGGTCACCGGCACCGATGGGGCCGAACATCGCGGACTGCACGACCACGTGTTCCGCCCACCACGCGCGGGTCGCAGCATCCGCGTCCTGCGCGCCCAACGGGTCGTAGAGGACCCCGGTGTACCGCTCGATCGCGGGCATGGTGCCCGAGGTGTCGAGCTCGAGGTTCCTGAGCCGCTCGGCGATCGACTTCGGACCGAGCTTGAGCGCCGTCCTGGCCGAGGACTCCTCGGAACTGACGAAGCGGGCCGCGGTGATCACCGCGGCCCGCTCATCGGCCAGTTCCGGGAACGAGAGTGCACGCAGATCGAGCGTGCGGCTCGTGTCCCCGCCCTCCCGCTTCGTCTCCGAAGGTGGGAGCAGGACGGTCAGTCCGGTCAGGACGCCAGCGCGGCCTGCCGCGCGACGATCGTCACCGTGTCGTGCTCGACCGACAGGAAGCCGTCCTCGGCGTCGACCGCGACGGTCGACCCATCGGCCCGCGTGATGCGGACCTGACCCTGCGCCAGGATCGCGAGCATCGGCTCGTGTCCGGCGAGGATGCCGATCTGGCCCTCTGTGGTCCGTGCGACGACCATGGTGGTGTCGCCCGACCAGACCTCACGGTCGGCCGAGACGACGCTCACGCTGAGACCCGCCATGTCAGCGGTTCTCCTTCTGGATCTGAGCCCACTTCTCTTCCACGTCGTTGATGCCACCGACGTTGAAGAACGCCTGGGTCGCAACGTGGTCGAACTCGCCGTCGGCGATGGCGCGGAAGGACTCGATGGTGTCCTTGAGCGGCACCGTGGAGCCCTCGACACCCGTGAACTTCTTCGCCATGTAGGTGTTCTGCGAGAGGAACTGCTGGATACGACGAGCGCGCTCGACCGTGATCTTGTCCTCTTCGGAGAGCTCGTCGACACCGAGGATGGCGATGATCTCCTGCAGTTCCTTGTTCTTCTGGAGGATCTGCTTGACGCGCGTTGCCGTCTCGTAGTGGTCGGCACCCAGGTAACGCGGGTCCATGATGCGCGACGTCGACGCCAGCGGGTCGATCGCGGGGTACAGACCCTGCGATGCGATCTCACGGGAGAGCTCGGTCGTCGCGTCGAGGTGCGCGAACGTGGTGGCCGGAGCCGGGTCGGTGTAGTCGTCAGCCGGCACATAGATCGCCTGCAGCGAGGTGATCGAGTGACCACGCGTCGAGGTGATGCGCTCCTGGAGCACACCCATCTCGTCGGCGAGGTTGGGCTGGTAGCCCACGGCGGACGGCATGCGGCCGAGCAGCGTCGAGACCTCGGAGCCGGCCTGCGTGAAGCGGAAGATGTTGTCGATGAAGAGGAGCACGTCCTGCTTCTGGACATCGCGGAAGTACTCCGCCATCGTCAGCGCCGACAGGGCCACGCGGAGACGCGTTCCCGGCGGCTCGTCCATCTGGCCGAACACGAGGGCCGTCTTGTCGAAGACACCCGCCTCTTCCATCTCACCGATGAGGTCGTTGCCCTCACGGGTGCGCTCACCGACACCGGCGAACACCGACACACCGCCGTGGTCCTGCGCAACGCGCTGGATCATCTCCTGGATGAGGACGGTCTTGCCGACGCCCGCACCACCGAAGAGGCCGATCTTGCCACCCTGCACGTACGGGGTGAGGAGGTCGATGGACTTGATGCCGGTCTCGAACATCGAGGTCTTGGATTCGAGCTGGTCGAAGGCCGGGGCCTTGCGGTGGATCGGCCAGCGCTCGGTGATCTCGAGCTTCTCGTCCGTGTTGAGCACGTTGCCGAGGACGTCGAAGACCTTGCCCTTGGTCACGTCGCCGACGGGGACCGAGATCGGAGCGCCCGAGTCACGGACCTCCTGGCCACGGACCAGGCCGTCGGTCGGCTTCAGGGAGATGGCACGGACGAGGTCGTCGCCGAGGTGCTGCGCGACCTCGAGGCCGATCTCCTGCGACGAGTCACCGATGGTGATGGTCGTGAACAGGAGGTTGTACATCTCCGGGATTGCGTCGTGGGGGAACTCGATGTCGACGACGGGGCCCGTGACACGGGCGATCCGGCCGACACCGGGCGCCGACGACGTCTCGACCGCGGTGGTTGCGGTGTCGGTCATGGCTGGTGCCTTCCTGAGGGTGGGTATCTGTCCGCGAACGACGCGGACTACTTCTTCTTCGACGAGAGGGCGTCGGCGCCGCCGACGATCTCGGAGATCTGCTGGGTGATCTCCGCCTGACGCGCATTGTTCGCGAGTCGGGTGAAGTCACGGATCAGCGAGTCGGCGTTGTCGCTGGCCGCCTTCATCGCCTTCTGACGCGCGGCGTGCTCGGAAGCAGCCGACTGCAGCATGGCGTTGAAGATGCGGCTCTCGATGTAGACCGGGAGCAGCGAGTCGAGCACCGCATCGGCGTCCGGCTCGAACTCGTAGAGCGGCAGGGGTTCGTTGCCCTCGGGCTCGTCGATGCCCTCGACGACCTCGAGGGGCAGCAGGCGAACGACCTGCGGCTCCTGGGTCGCCAGGCTGATGAACCGGTTGAACACGATGTGGATCTCATCCACGCCACCGTCAGCGGTGTCCTGGAGGAACTTCGCCACGACGGCGTCGCCGATCTCCTTGGCCGTCGAGAACTCCGGCTGGTCGGTGTTGCCGACCCACTGCTGCTCGGACGGACGCTCACGGAACGCGAAGTACCCGACGGACTTGCGGCCGACCAGGTAGTAGACGACGTCCTTGCCCTCGCTGCGGAGCAGGGAGGCGAGCTCCTCGCCCTGCTTGAGGACGTTCGTGCTGAACGCGCCGTTCAGGCCGCGGTCCGAGGTGAAGAGCACGACGGCTGCACGGGTCGACGACTCCGGCTCGGTGGTCAGCACGTGGTCGACGTTCGAGAACGTCGCCACGGCCGACACCGCACGCGTGACGGCCCGCGAGTACGGACCGGACGCAGCCATGCGGGCCTGCGCCTTCTGGATCCGCGACGCCGAGATCAGCTCCATGGCGCGGGTGACCTTCTTCGTGGTCTTCGCCGACTTGATCCGCTGGCGGTAGACCCGGACCTGCGCTGCCATCTAGCGACGACCCTTGACGATCTGCTCCTGGTCGACGTCCTCGGCGTCAGCCGCGTCGAACTGCTCGGAGCCGAGGGTCTTGCCGTCGCTCGTCTGGAAGCTCTTCGTGAACTCATCGATCTGCTTGTCCATCTCGGCGACGGTCTCGTCGCTGAGCTGGTTCGTCTCGCGCAAGGTCGTGAGGACGTCGGAGTTGCGACGCAGGTGGTCGAGCAGTTCGGACTCGAAGCGGAGCACGTCCGGCACCGGGACGGTGTCGAGCTTGCCGTTCGTGCCGGCCCAGATCGAGACGACCTGCTCCTCGACCGGGTACGGCGAGTACTGCGGCTGCTTGAGGAGCTCGGTCAGACGCGCACCGCGCTCCAGCTGACGACGCGACGCCTGGTCGAGGTCGGACGCGAACATCGCGAACGCCTCGAGGGAGCGGTACTGCGCCAGCTCGAGCTTCAGCGTGCCGGAGACCTTCTTGATCGACTTCACCTGGGCGTCACCACCGACGCGCGACACCGAGATGCCCACGTCGACGGCCGGACGCTGGTTCGCGTTGAAGAGGTCCGACTGCAGGAAGATCTGGCCGTCGGTGATGGAGATGACGTTGGTCGGGATGTACGCCGAGACGTCGTTCGCCTTGGTCTCGATGATCGGGAGGCCCGTCATCGAACCGGCGCCGAGCTCGTCGGACAGCTTCGCGCAACGCTCCAGCAGACGGGAGTGCAGGTAGAAGACGTCACCCGGGTAGGCCTCGCGGCCCGGCGGACGACGCAGGAGGAGCGACACCGCACGGTAGGCCTCGGCCTGCTTCGACAGGTCATCGAAGATGATGAGGACGTGCTTGCCCTGGTACATCCAGTGCTGGCCGATGGCCGAACCGGTGTACGGGGCGAGGTACTTGAAGCCGGCCGGGTCGGAGGCCGGAGCGGCGACGATGGTGGTGTACTCCATCGCACCGGCGTCCTCGAGCGCACCCTTGACGGAGGCGATCGTGGAGCCCTTCTGACCGATGGCGACGTAGATGCAGCGAACCTGCTTCTCCTCGTCGCCGGACTCCCAGTTGGCCTTCTGGTTGATGATCGTGTCGATCGCGATGGCCGTCTTGCCGGTCTGGCGGTCGCCGATGATCAGCTGACGCTGACCACGGCCGACGGGGATCATCGCGTCGATGGCCTTGATGCCGGTCTGCAGCGGCTGGTGGACCGACTTGCGGGCCATGACGCCGGGAGCCTGGAGCTCGAGGGCACGACGGCCCTCTGCGGCGATCTCGCCGAGACCGTCGATCGGGGCGCCGAGCGGGTCGACGACGCGACCGAGGAAAGCGTCGCCGACGGGGGCGGAGAGGACCTCACCCGTGCGGGTGACCTCCATGCCCTCCTCGATGCCGCCGAACTCGCCGAGCACGATGGCGCCGATCTCGTCTTCGTCGAGGTTCTGCGCCAGGCCGAGCGTGCCGTCCGCGAAGCGGATGAGCTCGTTCGCCATGACGCCGGGGAGACCCTCGACGTGGGCGATGCCGTCACCGGCGTCGGTGACGTGCCCGACCTCGGCCGTGGAGGCCTTCGTCGGCTCGTAGTTCGAGACGAAGTCCTTCAGGGCATCACGGATCTCATCGGGGCTGATGGTGATGTCTGCCATGGGATTTTCCTTGTGGTTTTCCGGGGCCCTTCGGCTCCGAGAGGGTGACGCTGCCGGACTCGGCAGTTCCCGTTGTGGACTTGGGGAGGAGCGGCTTCGACCGTACGCCTAGCCGGCGAGCTGGAGTCGGAGCTCCGAGAGTCGCGTGGACACGGTGCCGTCGATGACGTCGCCGCCGATCTGCACCCGGACCCCGCCGACGACCGTGGGGTCGACGACCTGGTTGATGCTGATGTCCTTGCCGTACCGCTCGGACAGACCGCGCGTGACGCGGGCCGACTGGGCGGGGGTCAGTGGCGTCGCCGTGACGACGGTCGCGACGAGCTTGCCGGCCTGCTCGGCCACGATGCGCGAGGCGTCGCGGACGATCTCACCGATGCGGCGGCCGCGGGGCTGCTGCACCAGGGCCGACACGATCGTGATCGTCTGCTCCGACGCCTTGGCACCGAGGAGCCGCTCGACGAGCGCGCCCTTCTGCTCGGGGCTGCCGAGCTTGGTGCCGAGCGCCAGTTCGAGGCCGGCGTCCGAGCGGACGGCGGTCTCGAAGGCGAACAGCTCCGACTCGATCGACGAGTCCGGACCCGCGGTGGCGGCGACGGCGCGGATGCCCGCGTCCTCGATGCCCGCGAGCAGGTCCTGCTGCGAGGACCAGCGCGAGCCGGCCACCGCGGTCAGGACCGCACGCGTCGCTTCCGACTGTCCGGCGAAGACACGGTCGATGAGGACCTTCTTGCCGGCCGCGTCGGCCGTGGGGTCGGACAGCAGCCCGAGCAGCTGCGGCGCACCGGCGATCGCACGCCCGGAGGCGAGGATCTCGGCACCCGCGGCCAGGCTGGCGCTCGGACCGAGGTCCGACAGCACCGCCCTGGTGGACGCGAGTGCTTCTCTGGTAGCGCTGCGCATGCTCAGTGCTCCCCCGTCTTCGTGGCCTGCGAGGCCTCGAGGTCGGCGAGGAAGCGGTCGACCACTGCGGTCGACTTGGCGTCGTCCTTGAGGGACTCACCGATCACACCGGACGCGAGGTCCAGCGCGAGGGTGCCCACTTCGGACCGGAGGGCCTGGACGGCGCTCTGGCGCTCGGCCTCGATCTGCGCCTGGGCGTTGGCCGTGATGCGTGCTGCATCAGCGGCCGCCTGCTCGCGGACCTCGTTGCCGATCGCCGTGGCGTCGGCACGGGCCTGCTCACGGATGCGCGAAGCCTCGGCACGTGCATCGGCGAGCTGCTTGTTGTACTCGTCGAGCGCAGCAGCGGCCTGCTCCTGAGCGGCCTCGGCCTTCTTGATGCCGCCCTCGATGGCCTCGGTGCGCTCATCGAGCATCTTCGTGATGCGCGGCGTGACGACACGCCACATCACCAGGAAGATGATGACGAAGGCGAGCGCCGACCACACGATGTCGTACACCGGCGGGATCAGCGGATTGTGCGCTTCCTCCGCCGCGATGATGAGTGCGTTCTGCATCGAGGAACCTTAGTTGGTGAAGATGAAGTACGTGGCGATACCGATGAAGGCCAGGGCCTCGGTGAAGGCGATACCGATGTACATGAGGGTCGTCAGGCGGCCCTGGAGCTCGGGCTGGCGAGCGACGGACTCGATCGTCTTACCGACGACGATGCCGACACCGATGGCCGGGCCGATCGCTGCGAGGCCGTAGCCAACCGTCGCGATGTTGCCGTTGATCTCCGCGAGAACGGTCGTTGCGTCCACGTGTTTTCCTTTCGAGGTGCGGGTCCGACGGTCGCCGGTCCCGTAGGGGGTCAGTGAGGAATCAGTGCTCGTCGGCCAGCGCCAGCTGGATGTAGACGGCGGTGAGGAGCATGAAGACGTAGGCCTGCAGCAGCGCGACGAGGACCTCGAAGAAGCTGAACGCGATGCCGAACGCGATGGTCCCGACGCCGAAGGCCTTGAAGCCGAGCGAAGCGTCGAAGAAGAAGAACTGCGTGGCCGAGAAGAACAGCACGAGGAGCAGGTGCCCCACGACCATGTTCATCAGGAGTCGCAGCGTCAGGGTGACGGGACGGAGCACGAAGGTGGAGACGAGCTCGATCGGCGTCACGATGATGTACAGCGGCCACGGCACCCCGGGCGGGAAGAGCGAGTTCTTGAGGAACGTGCCCGGGTGCTTGCGGAGACCGGCGTAGATGAAGGCGAGGTACGCGACGATCGCCAGGATCATCGGCATCGCGATGCGGCTGGTGCCGGCGAGGTTCATGCCCGGGATCAGACCGGTCAGGTTCATGAACAGCACGCCGAAGAAGATCGTCGCCAGGAGCGGCAGGAAACGCTTGCCGTCCTTCTCTCCGAGGTTGTCGAAGGTGTTGCGACGGACGACGTCGAACGCGTACTCGATGAACGCCTGACCGCGGTTCGGCACGAGCTTCAGTGCACGGGTACCCACGAACGCGAACACCAGGAGCACGGCGACGGCGAAGAAGCGGATGAGGACGACCCGATCGATCTCGAACGGCGTCCCGGCGAAGAAGATCGCATCCGGGAAGAACTCGTTGATCGACGGACCATGGAACTCGGCGGCCTTGCTGCTCCCCGCCGCGACGGTGTCAACCGCAGCGGAGAGGGACAGGGGAAGAGCGTGGGATAGCAGCGCTGTCTCCTGTGTCGGCGCGCGCACATCATGGCACGCGATGGTGGACGTTGTGGAGGCTCGTCCGCCCCGAGCGAAAGGCTCCGGTAGCGGACGTCGAGAAGCCTATCAGGTGCGAGAGGCTTCCCGGCTTCTCAGACGCGGGGGGTCGGGTTCCCAGCGTCCGCGGAGTCGTCGAGGCCGTCGCCCGGCAGCCGGACGCCGATCGGGATGCGGGCCTTCGCGACGGCGACGACGTCGATCACCAGGGAGCCGACGACCCCCGCGATGATCACGATCGCCAGCACCGGGAAGTCGACCCAGTCGCGGTCCTTGAGCAGGACCAGCAGCACGATGAAGACGATGAACTTGAGCAGCCAGGTGCCCATCACGATGCCGAAGAAGGCACCGGAGATCATCTGCCCCTTCGAGACGCGCAGCGCGACGAGGACACTGACCGCGGTGAGCCCGAGGAACACGACGCTCAGTACGGCGCCGAGCAGTCCCCCGACCAGCCCGGGGCCGTCCGCGACGAGGAACCCGATGAGCCCGCCGACCACCGCCAGGGCGACGGCGAGGACCGCTCCCCAGGTGATGATGCGGCGGAACACCGGCCGGACGTGGTCGAGCGCGTTCGGTGCGGTCACGTGATGTCTCCAGGGATCGTGCGGTCGTTGGCGGCCCGGTCGAGCGGGTCGAGGCTGGCATCCACCACGGCGGCGGAACGGTTGGCGGTCTGGGCTGCGATCTCGGTGCGTTTCCGGCCGAGCGGCGCGAACGTCGCGACGGCGCAGACGGTGAAGCCGACGGACACGAAGACGACGACCCAGTACCAGTCCACGAAGAGGAACAGCAGGCACCCGAACGCGACGGTCGCGGTCCACGCGTAGAAGATCAGCACCGCGTGGAAGTGCGAGTGCCCCATGTCGAGCAGGCGGTGGTGCAGGTGCTTCCGGTCGGCCGAGAACGGCGACTTGCCCGCGCTGAGCCGTCTGGTGACCGCGAGACCGAAGTCCAGGATCGGCACGATCAGGATCGCGAACGGCAGCAGGATCGGGATGAACGCCGGCAGCAGCGCCTGGCGTGTCTGCACCGCCGCCGGGTCGATGTTGCCCGTGACCGACACCGCGCTCGTGGCCATCAGGAAACCGACGAGCAGCGCACCGGCGTCGCCCATGAAGAGCTTGGCGGGGTGCCAGTTCAGGATGAGGAAGCCGAAGCAGGCCCCGACGAGCACCGCGGTGAGCAGTGACGGCAGGTTGAAGAAGAACTCGGTCTGCACGACCACGCGGTTGATGAAGAACGTGTAGAGGAAGAAGACCCCGCCGGCGATGATCGCGACGCCGGCCACCAGGCCGTCGAGCCCGTCGATGAAGTTCACCGCGTTCATCACGAGCACCACCGCCAGCACGGTGAAGATCAGGCTCATGTACGACGAACCGACGCCCAGCGTGTTGCCGATGGGCAGCGAGACGATCGCGACGCCCTGCCAGGCGAGGATGCCCGCCGCGATGATCTGCCCGGCGAGCTTCGTCATCCAGTCGAGGTCCCAGATGTCGTCCGCGACACCGAGGACCACGATGATGGTCGCTCCGCCGAGCACCGCGAGCACGCGGCCGGGTTCGGAGAACACGAGTCGGAAGTAGTCGGTCCCCGCGATCGACGGGAACAGGAACCAGGCCGCGAGCAGCGAGACGATGACGCCGATGTACATCGCGATGCCGCCGAGCCGCGGCGTCGGGGTGCGGTGCACGTCCCGCTCGCGGACCTGCGGGTACCACTTGTACTTCAGCCCGAGCTTCCAGACGATCAGGCTCATCACGAAGCTCACGACCGCGGCGATGGCCCCGGCGAGCAGGTAGTACTTCATGTGACGAGGTCGGCTCCGACGACCCGGATGATCTCCTCGTCGGGGATCACCCCGTGCCGGACGATGCGGAGCTTCCCGCCGTCCGACAGCCCGGTGGCGTCGACGATGGTCGACCCGGTGCTGGCCTCGAAGCCGTCGTGCACCTCGACGGGCCCGCCGTCCAGGTAGATCGCGACGCTGTCACCGAGCATGCGCTCGGCAGCGTCGACGTCCATCGCGGCCGGGTCGCCCGTGGAGTTCGCGGACGAGACCGCGAGGGGCCCGACCTCCTGCAGCAGTTCGAGGGCGATCCGCGAGTCCGGCATCCGCAGCGCGACCGTGCCGCGCGTCTCGCCGAGGTCCCAGTCGAGCGACGGCTGTGCGTGCAGGATGACGGTCAGCCCGCCCGGCCAGAACTCGGCCACCAGGTCGCGCACCGGCTGCGGGACCTCGCTGGCGAGGGCGTCGAGCGTGGGCGGCCCGGGGATGAGCACGGGCGGCGGCGACTGCCGCGTGCGGCCCTTCGCGTCGAGGAGCCGCTGCACGGCCGTCGCGCTGAAGGCGTCCGCGGCGAGGCCGTAGACGGTGTCGGTGGGGACCACGACGAGCTCTCCGCGTCCGAGGGCGGCACGTGCGAGCCGCATCCCGGTCAGGAGCCCGTCGGAGTCGGTGCAGTCGTATCGGGATGCCATGACTCGACGATGATAGTGCGACACAATGGTGGACATCGTGAACGAGACGCCCGCACCCCCGCTCCTGTTCCTCTTCGACATGGACGACGTCCTGGTCCGGTACGACTGGCAGGTGCGCATGGCCGCACTCTCCGAGTTCACCGGACACGAGTTCCAGGAGCTCCGTCGCCGCTGGTGGGACTGCGGTCACGAGATGCGCGCCGAGGCCGGTGGGTTCGCCGACGGCGACGAGTACCTCGCCGCGTTCGAACGCGCGATGGAGTGCGACGTCCCCGAGGCCGACTGGGCCCGGATCCGCGGATCCGCCATGACCGAGCTGCCGGAACGCATCGAGGCGGTCCGGATCGCGAGCGAGCACGGGCGTGTCGGGCTGCTCACCAACAACGGTCCGCTCGCCGGCCGCTGGATCCACGAGTGGGCGCCGTCCCTGCCCGAGGTCTTCGGCGAACACCTGGACACGTCGAGCAACTTCGGTGCCCGGAAGCCCGAGCCCGAGGTCTTCGAGCGTGCGGTCGCGCACCACGGGGTCCGCGCGGAGCGCACGTTCTTCGCGGACGACATGCCCGAGAACGTCGCAGGAGCGCGGAGCATCGGCATCCACGCGGTCCTCGTCGAGCACGACACCGACCTGCGCGAGCACGTCCGCGCCTTCGTCGCGGCACAGCAGCGCGAGGCCTCCCCCGTCGCGTAGCCCGCCACGCCCGTTCCTTCCCATCGCGGTCGCGCTGGAAAGCGGGAACGGGCATACCTGGTCATCCCGAACGACCCGGTACGCCCGATCCCACCAGGTACGCCCGGATCCACCACACGCACGCGCGGGTGGGCCGCCCCACGCCCGCCGCGCCCGTTCCTTCCCATCGCGGTCGCGCTGGAAAGCGGGAACGGGCATACCTGGTCATCCCGAACGACCCGGCACGCCCGATCCCACCAGGTACGCCCGGATCCACCCGGCGCACGCACGCACGGCCGAGCGACGGGAGGCGCGGCTCGGCCCCGGCTAGCGCGTCGCGGTGGTCGTGCGGTCGCGCCCCGTCAGGTCGACGTGCGTCTCCGGGGTGCGGAACCCCCGGCGCGCCAGGACCTGCCGCACGCCGGCGCCCTGCGGCTCGGCGTGCTCGATGACCAGGACTCCCCCGGGCACCAGCAACCGCCAGGCCGTCTCGGCGAGAGCACGGACGGCGTCGAGGCCGTCGGGACCGCCGTAGAGGGCCATCGCCGGGTCGTGGTCGCGGACCTCGGGGTCGATCGGGATCGCGTCGTCCGGCACGTACGGCGGGTTCGACACGACGACGGACACGGTGCCGTCGAGATCCGGCAGTGCGTCGGCGAGGTCGCCCTCGACGAGTCGGACCGTCCCGCCGTGGGCGTCGACGTTCCGCCGGGTCCAGGGCAGGGCCTCGGCCGACCGCTCGACGGCGTAGACCACGGCGTTCGGCACCTCGGTGTCCATCGCGATCGCGATCGCGCCGCTGCCGGAGCCCAGGTCCACGGCGATCGGCTCGGGGACCGCGGTCGCCCGCAGCGCGTCGATGCCGAACTGCACGACGCCCTCGGTCTCCGGACGGGGCACGAACACGCCCGGTCCGACGGCCAGGGTGAGCGCGCGGAAGTACGCCTCGCCGGTGATGTGCTGCAGCGGCTCACGGGTGGCCCGGCGGGCGACGGCGTGGCGGAAGCGCTCGACGTGCTCCGGCGCGATGCCGCCACCGATGAGCGCACGGGCTTGGACGGCACCGCGCGAGGTGTCGGTCGCCCACGCGAGCAGCAGCTCGGCGTCGACCCGGGACGTCGGGACGCCGACGGCGACGAGCGCCGCGGTCGCCTGCTCGAGCAGGCGATCCGCGGCGGACGTGAGGGGCGTGTCGGCGGTGATCCGAGCCTCCAGGCTGGGTGTGCGGTTACGCGTCCTGGTCGCCGATGGCGGCCAGACGTGCCTCTTCGTCCGCCTGGATGGCGGACTGGATGACGGGCTCGAGGGCACCGTTCATCACGCGGTCGAGGTCGTACGCCTTGTAGCCGGTGCGGTGGTCCGCGATCCGGTTCTCCGGGAAGTTGTACGTGCGGATGCGCTCCGAACGGTCCATCCCGCGGATCTGCGACTTGCGCGCGTCCGAGGCGATCGCGTCGAGCTCCTCCTGCTGGCGCGCGAGGATGCGTGCACGGAGCACGCGCATGCCGGCCTCGCGGTTCTGCAGCTGCGACTTCTCGTTCTGCATCGCCACCGTGATGCCCGTGGGCAGGTGGGTGATGCGGACCGCGGAGTCCGTCGTGTTGACGGACTGTCCACCCGGGCCGGAGGACCGGTAGACGTCGATCTTGAGGTCGTTCTGGTTGATCTGGACCTCTTCGGGCTCGTCCACCTCGGGGAACACCAGCACACCGGTGGTCGAGGTGTGGATGCGCCCCTGCGACTCGGTCTGCGGCACACGCTGGACGCGGTGCACACCGCCCTCGTACTTCAGGTGGGCCCAGACGCCCTGGGACGGATCGGTCGTGTTCGACTTGATCGCGACCTGGACGTCCTTGTAGCCACCCAGGTCGGACTCGGTGCGCTCGAGGAGCTCGACCTTCCAGCCCTTGGTCTCGGCGTAGTGCGAGTACATGCGCAGCAGATCGGCCGCGAACAGCGCCGATTCCTCGCCGCCCTCGCCGCCCTTGATCTCCATGATGACGTCACGGCCGTCGTCGGGGTCGCGCGGGATCAGCAGCCGGCGGAGGCGCTCCTGGCGCTCCGACAGCTGCTCCTCGAGCCCGGGGACCTCGTCCGCGAACGCCGCGTCTTCACGCGCGAGTTCCTGGGCGGCGGCGAGGTCGTCCCCCGCCGCCTGCCAGGCCTCGTACGCGGACTTGATCTGGTTGAGCTCGGCGTACCGCCGGTTCACCTTCTTCGCCCGGGCCGCATCGGCGTGGAGCGCGGGGTCCGACAGCTGCTGCGTCAGGTCCTCGTGTTCCGCCAGCAGCCCCGCTACCGACTCGAACACGCGTTACTCCTGGTGACCGTTGTGGTGGGCGCCGGTCGTGGGGACCGACTTCTGCACCTGCACCAGGAACTCGACGTTCGACTGCGTCTCCTTGAGGTTCCGCAGCACGATCTCGAGGGCCTGCTGCGGGTCGAGCCCGGCGAGGGCCCGGCGCAGACGCCAGGTGATCTTGACCTCGTCGGCGGAGAGCAGCTGCTCCTCGCGACGGGTACCCGAGGCGTTCACGTCGACGGCGGGGAAGATCCGCTTGTCGGCGAGGTGACGGTTCAGGCGGAGCTCCATGTTGCCGGTGCCCTTGAACTCCTCGAAGATGACCTCGTCCATCTTGGAGCCGGTCTCGACGAGCGCGGTCGCGAGGATGGTCAGCGAGCCGCCGTCCTCGATGTTGCGCGCGGCGCCGAAGAAGCGCTTCGGCGGGTACAGCGCCGCCGAGTCGACGCCACCGGAGAGCACGCGGCCCGACGGCGGTGTCGACAGGTTGTACGCACGGCCGAGGCGGGTGATCGAGTCGAGCAGCAGCACGACGTCGTGGCCCAGCTCCACCAGGCGCTTCGCACGCTCGATGGCGAGCTCGGCGACGGTGGTGTGGTCCTCGGCGGGACGGTCGAAGGTCGAGGCGATGACCTCGCCCTTCACCGTGCGCTGCATGTCGGTGACCTCTTCGGGCCGCTCGTCGACGAGGACGACCATCAGGTGCGCCTCGGGGTTGTTCTTGGCGACGGCGTTCGCGATGGCCTGCAGCACGACGGTCTTGCCGGCCTTCGGCGGGGACACGATGAGACCGCGCTGGCCCTTGCCGATCGGCGACACGAGGTCGATGATGCGGGTCGACAGCTTGCCCGGCTCCGTCTCGAGGCGCAGGCGCTCGTTCGGGTACAGCGGGGTGAGGTCGTTGAAGTCGACGCGGGTCGCGGCCTCGTCGGCGGACTGGCCGTTGATCGACTCGACGGCGACGAGCGCGTTGTACTTCTGGCGGCTCTGCTGCTCGCCGTCACGCGGCTGCTTGATCGAACCGACGACGGCGTCGCCCTTGCGCAGGTGGTACTTCTTCACCTGGCCGAGGGAGACGTAGACGTCGCTCGGGCCCGGCAGGTAGCCGGTGGTGCGGACGAACGCGTAGTTGTCGAGGACGTCGAGGATGCCCGCGATCGGGATCAGGACGTCGTCCTCGGTGACCTCGGGCTCGAAGTCGTCGTTCTGGCCGCCACGGCCGCGCTTGCGGTCACGCTGGCGACGGCTGCGGCCGCTCTCGGCCTCGTCGGCGTGCTGTTGCTGCTGCTGCTTCTGCTGGCCGCTGGTCTGCTGCTTCTGCTGACCGGCGTTCTGCTGCTGCTTCTGGTCGGCCTTGTCGTCCTGCTTGGCCTCGGCCTGCTTCGGCTGGTCGTTCTGCTTCTGGCCGCCGTTCTGCTGGGCGTTCTGCTGGCCGTTCTGCTGCTCGCCGCCGTTCTGCTTCTGCTGGCCGCCGTTCTGCTGGTCGGCGCCGTTCTGCTTCTGCTGACCGGCGTTCTGGCCGCCGTTCTGGCCGCCGTTCTGCTGGTCGGCACCGTTCTGCTGCTCGCCGTTCTCGGCGTTCTGGCCACGGCCACGACCGCGACCGCGGCTGCGACGACCGCGACGCGAGCCGCCCTCGCCCTGCTCGGAGTTCTGGTCGCCCTGGTCGTTCTGGTCGCCGGACTCGTTCTGGTCCTGGTCGGCCTGGACGGCGGACGTCGGGGCCTGCTGGCCCTGCTGGGTCGGCTGCTCGGCCTCGGCGGGTGCCGACGCCTGCTGGCCCTGGTCGGCGCTACGCTGCTCGGCGCCACGCTGCTCGGCGTTCCGCTGGCCACGGCCACGGCGCTGCGAGCCGGACTGCGCGGCTTCCTGGGCGTCCTTCTCGGCGCGGACCTGGTCGAGCCCGGCGAGGAGGTCCTCGGTGCCGGTCTGGCCGTGGTTGGTGTGCTCGGCGGCCGAGGTCGGCGCGGCGTTCACGGTGCCACCGGACGACGCGCGGCGCGAACGACGGGCACGGCTCGGGGCTGCCGACTCGGCGGGTGCCTCGGGGTCGGCGACGGGTGCCTCGGCAGCGGGCTGCGCGGGGGTCTCGGCGGGCTCCGGCAGGGTCGGCTGCTCGGTGGCGGCCGGCTCGGCGGGGGTCTCGGCGACGACGGCGGCGGCCGGGGCGGCCGGCGTCTCGTCGACGGGGCGCTTGTCCTCGATGGAGGCGATGAGGTCGCCCTTGCGGAGCTTGGAGAGCCCGGTGATGCCGAGCGAGGAGGCGATGCGCTGGAGCTCCGGGAGACGGAGGGCACGCAGGTCGCTGGGGATCTCCACCTGGGCGGAGTTGTTGTCGGTCAAGGTCGGTGTTTCCTTTCGAACCGCAGAACGCGGAGAGTTTCCACCGTCCCGGATGCAGGGTGAGCATCGACCGCCGTTCAGACGACGGATCGGGATTCGGTGATCAGAAAGAGATGCACACTCGCGCACCGGACCCTGCGACGTCGCAGGAGCTGTCCTGAGGACGAGCGATCCGTACGGTTACGCGGGTTCGGCTTCGAGCGCCGAGTGCGCTGCCACTGTAGCACCACCGAGATCGACGGCCAGCATGAGCGGCCGCCAGTCGGATTCGGCGTGTCGCTGCACCAGTTCGGCGGCGGTCAGGCGCTGTGCCGGGTCGCTGCCGAGGACGAGCAGACTGGGCCCGGCGCCGGAGACCACCGCGGCGAGGCCGTGCTGCCGGAGCAACCGGATCAGGGCGTCGGTCTCGGGCATGGCGCTGGCGCGGTACGCCTGGTGCAGACGGTCCTCGGTCGCGGCGAGCAGCAGCTCGGGGCTCTGGATGAGCGCCGCGACGAGCAGCGCCGAGCGGGAGACGTTGAACGCGGCGTCGGCGTGCGGGACCTGCTCGGGCTGCAGGGAGCGCGCGAGCTTGGTCGAGAGGGTCGAGGTCGGCACGAACACCACCGGTGCGACACCGCGGTGCACCAGGAGGCGTTTGTAGGCCGGACCCTCGGCGGTCATCCACGCGATCGTCAGCCCGCCGAAGAGCGCCGGCGCGACGTTGTCCGGGTGGCCCTCCATCTCGGTGGCCAGGGTCAGGAGCGTCGAGGCGTCGAGGTCGACGATGCCCTCGAGCAGACCACGGGCCGCCATGAGCCCGGCGACGATCGCCGCGGCGGAGGAACCGAGACCGCGGCCGTGCGGGATCGCGTTCGTGGCGTGCAGCTCGAGGCCGGGCTGGTCGACACCGGCGTGCTCCAGGCCACGGCGGACCGCACGGACGACGAGGTTCGTGTCGTCCGTGGCGACCTCGCCGGCACCCACACCATCGACCGTGACGGTCGCGCCGGGCTCGGGGCGGACGCGCACCACGACCTCGTCGTAGAGCGAGAGCGCGAGGCCGAGCGAGTCGAAGCCGGGGCCGAGGTTCGCCGACGTGGCCGGCACCCGGACGCGGACCGCCGATTCGGTCGGCAGCGCACGGACCGCCCGTCCGGCCGGTACAGCACTGCGGGCGGTCATGCCCTCACCCGGTCCGGACGAGCGGTCGGAGATCACTGCTCGCTGACCAGACCGAGCACGTCGGCGATCGACTTCGTGTCGACCGGCACGCTCGTCGGGGTGACCTCGCCGCCGTCCGGCGTGCGGAGGGCCCACTGCGGGTCCTTCAGGCCGTGGCCCGTGACCGTGATGACGACCTTCGCGCCCTTCGGTACGACACCGGCGTCGGCACGCTCGAGCAGCCCGGCGACACCGATGGCCGACGCGGGCTCGACGAACACGCCGACCTCGGCCGACAGGATGCGGTGTGCCGCGAGGATGGCCTCGTCGGTGATGGCACCGAAGTAGCCGTCGGTCTCCTGCTGCGCCTCGAGCGCGAACTGCCACGAGGCCGGGTTGCCGATGCGGATCGCCGACGCGATGGTGTCGGGGTGCCGGACGACCTCGCCGTGCACGATCGGGGCGGAACCGGCGGCCTGGAACCCGAACATGCGGGGCAGCTTGGTGCTGCGGCCGGCGGCGACGTCCTCGCGGTAGCCGCGCGAGTACGCGGTGTAGTTGCCCGCGTTGCCGACGGGCAGGAAGTGGAAGTCCGGTGCGTCGCCGAGGACGTCGACGACCTCGAACGCGGCGGTCTTCTGCCCCTCGATGCGGTCGTTGTTGACGGAGTTGACGAGGTGCACCGGGTAGTTCGCCGCCAGGTCGCGGGCGATGTCGAGGCAGTCGTCGAAGTTGCCCTGCACCTGCAGCAGCTGGGCGTCGTGGGCGACGGCCTGGCTGAGCTTGCCCATGGCGATCTTGCCCTCCGGCACGAGCACCGCAGCGGTGATGCCGGCGTGCGTGGCGTACGCGGCGGCCGAGGCACTGGTGTTGCCGGTCGAGGCGCAGATGACGGCCTTCGCACCGTGCTCGACGGCCTTCGAGATCGCCATCGTCATGCCGCGGTCCTTGAACGAACCCGTCGGGTTCATGCCCTCGAACTTCACGTAGACCTCGGCGCCGGTGCGCTCGGAGAGCCGACGAGCCGGGATGAGCGGCGTGCCGCCCTCACCGAGCGTGACGATGGGCGTCGCCTCGGTCACGTCGAGTCGGTCGGCGTACTCGCGCAGGACTCCCTGCCACTGGTGGGCCATCAGGCTTCTCTCTCTGTCCGGTGGGGTGGATCTGGTGGTGGTGCGGCTGGGTGAGCCTGCTGGTCGGCCTGGAGGCCCGTGGTCGCGTCAGCGACCGACGACGCGCAGGACGCTGGTGACGTCCAGGACGACGTCCTCGCCGCGGAGGGCGACGACGGTGTCCGCCAGGTCGGCCTCGCGCGCCAGGTGGGTGCCGATGACGAGCGTCGCGGTCCCCTCGGCTGCGCCGGTGGTGGTCTGCTCGACCGTCTCAACGCTGACGCCGTGCTTCGCGAGCACGCCGGCGACGGTCGACAGCACGCCGGGGGCGTCCGTGACGTGCAGGGTGATCTGGTAGCTCGTGCGGACGGTGCCGATCGGGAACACCGGCAGCTCGGACTGCGTCGACTCGGCGACCCCCGGGCCACCGATGACGTGCCGACGGGCCGCGGAGACCAGGTCGCCGAGGACCGCCGAGGCCGTCTCGACGCCACCGGCACCCGCGCCGTAGAACATCAGGTCGCCGGCGGCCTCGGCCTCGACGAACACGGCGTTCTTCGCTCCGTGCACGCTCGCGAGCGGGTGCGACTCGGGCACGAGGGCCGGGTAGACGCGGGCGCTGACGCCCTCGCGGCCGTCCTCGTCGGTCAGACGCTCGGCGGTCGCCAGGATCTTCACGACGTAGCCGGCCTTGCGGGCGGCGCGGACCTGGTCGATCGTGACGTGGGTGATGCCCTCGCGGTGCACGGCGGCGAGCGGCACCGAGGTGTGGAACGCCAGCGAGGCCAGGATCGCGGCCTTCTGCGCGGCGTCGTAGCCCTCGACGTCGGCGGTCGGGTCGGCCTCGGCGTACCCGAGCTCCGTCGCGGTGGCCAGGGCGTCCTCGAACGTGGAGCCCTTGCGGTCCATCAGGTCGAGGATGAAGTTCGTGGTGCCGTTGACGATGCCCATGATCCGCACGATGCGGTCACCGGCGAGCGAGTCGTGCAGCGGACGGATGATCGGGATCGCCCCCGCCACGGCGGCCTCGTAGTAGAGCTGCGCGCCGACCTGCTCGGCCGCGGCGAAGAGCTCCGGGCCGTGGGTCGCGAGCAGCGCCTTGTTGCCGGTGACGACGTCCGCGCCGGACTGCAGGGCCTGGAGCACGAGGGTGCGCGCCGGCTCGATGCCGCCGATGAGCTCGACGACGATGTCCGCGCCGAGGATGAGCGACGCAGCGTCCGTGGTGAAGAGCTCCGCCGGCAGGTCGACGTCGCGCTGCGCGTCCACGTCGCGCACGGCGATCCCGACCAGCTCCAGGCCGGCACCGGCGCGCGAGGCCAGCTCGTCACCGTGCTCGAGGAGCAGTCGCGCGACCTGGGAACCGACCGAGCCGGCCCCGAGCAGCGCGACACGGACGTTGCGGTATTCGATCATCTGGTAGCGGTTCCTGTCGGTGGGGGTGCGCCCTGCGGGGTGGGCGGACCCGATCGGGTCGGGGGTCAGCGGCCGGTGCCGTCGGCGGGCACGGCGGTGACCCCGGTGTCACGGGCGAGGAGGTCGTCGATCGTCTCGCCCCGCACGAGGATACGGGCTGTGCCGTCCGCGACGGCGACGACCGGCGGGCGGCCCACGTGGTTGTAGTTGCTCGACAGCGCCCAGCAGTAGGCACCGGTGGCCGCGACGGCCAGCAGGTCGCCGCGCTGCACGTCGCCGGGCAGGTACTCGTCGTTCACCACGACGTCGCCGCTCTCGCAGTGCTTGCCGACGACGCGGCTCAGCACCGCCGGGACGTCGGAGG
Organism: Curtobacterium sp. MCSS17_006; assembly: GCF_003234215.1. Lineage (NCBI taxonomy): Bacteria > Bacillati > Actinomycetota > Actinomycetes > Micrococcales > Microbacteriaceae > Curtobacterium > Curtobacterium sp. MCSS17_006. Next base: position 29,249 of record NZ_QKSO01000004.1, read on the forward strand.
TGCGGGCGAGTCGGGCCGTGTAGTCGGCTCCGTACAGGGCGGGACGGATGTTGTCGCTCATCCCGCCGTCGACGGAGACGTACGTGCGGGTCGCGCTGCCGCCGTCGTCGGTCTCGAGCGTGACGGGCTTGATCGTGCCGACGCGGTAGAGCGTCACCCCGGGCGGGCCGATGATGTAGCGGCCCGGCTCGACGGCGATGTCCGGCACCGGGATGCCGCGCTCGGCGCAGGCCTCGCCGATGATCGTGGCCAGTGCGTCGGCGACGTCCTCAGGGGCGAAGGCCGAGTCGGCTTCGGTGTAGTCGATGCCCCAGCCGCCACCGAGGTTCAGCTCGGGCACCGGCCCGGAGGCCACGAGCGTCGCGTGCACGTCCATCAGCCGGCGTGCGGCTTCGCGGAAGCCGGCGTCTTCGAAGATCTGCGAACCGATGTGCGAGTGCAGCCCGACGAAGGCGAGCGAGGGCTCGGCGCGGACGGCTGCTGCGGCCTCGACGGCCTCGGACAGCGGGATGCCGAACTTCTGGTCCTCGCGAGCGGTCGCCAGGTACTCGTGGGTGGACGCGTGCACACCGGTGTTGATCCGGATGCGCACACGCTGCACGACCCCGGCGTCGGCGGCGGCACGGGCGACGCGCTGCACCTCTTCGTGGCTGTCGAGCACGATCGTGCCGATGCCGACCTCGACCGCGCGGGCGATCTCGGTGTCGGACTTGTCGTTGCCGTGGAAGCCGAGCCGGCCGGGGTCGATGCCGCCGGCTAGGGCGACCGCGAGTTCACCGGCGGTGCAGACGTCGACGCGCAGGTCGGCCTCGGCCATCCACGCGACGACCTGGGTCGTCAGGAAGGCCTTGCCGGCGTAGTAGACGTGCGCGTGGCTGCCGATGCGCTCGAACGCCTCGGCGAAGGCGTTCCGCACGCGGACGGCGCGCGACTGGACGTCACGCTCGTCGACGACGTACAGGGGCGTGCCGAACTGCGCGACCAGGTCCGTGGCGCTGATGCCGCCGATCGCCAGGGTGCCGTCGTCGGTCCGCGTCGCGGACGCGGGCCAGATGCGGTCCACCAGTTCGGAGGCGTCCGTCGGGAACCGCAGCCGCGGCGGTGCAAGGGGGTTCTCGCTCACGGGACCCGATCCTACCGACGCGAGCCGATCCTCCAGGCCGCGTTACGCACCCGTCCGCTCAGCCGCAGCTGCCGACGGTGCGCAGGCCGTCCTCGTTGAGCGGCAGCGCGTCCGCGGTGATGCGGACCGTCGCGTCCGAGTCCGACACGTCGAGCGAGCGCACCCGCAGCGCCTCGGGCAGGAACTGCGCGGTGCAGACCTGCACCGGGACGCCGGTGACACCGGGGATCGAGTCGACCTTGAGGCCGAGGTCGGAGTTCGTGATCCGGACGCTCTCCGGCGTGATGGTGATGCCGCGTCCGTCGTCCTGCGCGACGACGGCGCCCTTCGCCGCGTAGGTGATGTCGTAGCCGAGCACCGACGACGACCCCGTCAGTTCGACGCCGCCGTCGACCAGGTTCAGCCGGTCGAACAGCGGGCTGTACTTCGCCAGGTCCTTGACGCTCGACGACGCCAGGGTGACCGTGCCGTCGACGTCGCGGACGTCGCCCTTGCCGTCCACCGGGACGTCCTGCGCGGTGACGTCGGCGGCGAGCGGGATGCCGTCGACCGTGAGCTTCGCCGAGGAGATCTCGACGCGGTCGAGCGTGCCGCTGATGAGCTGCGGGATGACGATGCCCTCGGCGTGGGCGTCGACCTCGCCGGTCGTGCCGTCCGGCAGCGACTGCTCGACCTGCTGGGCGATGATCCGGTCGACGACGCCGCGCAGCACGAACTCGGCGATCACGACGAGGGCGGCGAGCACGACGACGACCACGAGCAGGACGACGGGCCAGCGGCGGCGCGTGGTGGGGCGTTCGGTGGCTGCGGGCATGCGTCCTACCCTGCCAGCCGGTCCCGGCAGCCTGCCTGGAGACCCGGTGCGCGTCCGGCGCAGCGGCTGCCGGGATGCAAAACACCGGTGTTCGCGCTCGACACCGCGGAATGCGGGTGTTCGGTGCGCGAACACCGGTGTTTTGCGGAACGAGTGCCGCTACATGCGGGACGGAGCCGACACGCCGAGCAGGCCGAGGCCGTTGCGGACGACCTGGCCGGTGGCGTCGTTCAGCCACAGGCGCGTGCGGTGCAGGTCGGTCACGGGCTCGTCGCCGAGGGGCGTGACACGGCAGGAGTCGTACCAGCGGTGGTACAGGCCGGCCAGCTGCTCGATGTACCGCGCGATGCGGTGCGGCTCGCGCAGCTCGGCGGCGTGCCGGACCACCCGCGGGTACTCGGCGAGGGCTCCGAGGAGCGCGCTCTCCGACTCGTGGGTCAGCAGCGAGGCGTCGAACACCGACCGGTCGACCCCGGCCGCCGCGGCGTTCCGGGCCACCGACTGCGTGCGGGCGTGGGCGTACTGCACGTAGAAGACGGGGTTGTCGTTCGTGCGCTTCGTGAGCAGGTCGAGGTCGATGTCGATCGCGGTGTCGCTGGCGAAGCGGACCAGGGCGTACCGGCCGGCGTCGACACCGACGGCGTCGACGAGGTCCTCCATCGTGACGATGGTGCCGTTGCGCTTCGACATGCGCATCGGTTCGCCGTCCTTGAGCAGGTTGACCATCTGCCCGATCAGGATCTCGAGGTTCTTGCCCGGCTCATCCCCGAACGCGGCGCACATCGCCATCATCCGGCCGACGTAGCCGTGGTGGTCGGCACCGAGCATGATCAGGTTCCGCTCGAACCCGCGCTCGCGCTTGTCGAGGTAGTACGCCAGGTCGCCGGCGATGTACGCGGGCTCGCCGTCCGACTTGATGACGACGCGGTCGCGGTCGTCGCCGAAGTCGGTCGTGCGGAGCCACTCGGCGCCCTCGGCCTCGTACATCACGCCGGCCGACCGCAGTCGGGCGATGGCACGCTCGACGGCCTTCGACTCGTGCAGGGCGTTCTCGTGGAAGTAGACGTCGAAGTCGACGCCGAAGTCGTGCAGCGACGACTTGATGTCCGCGAACATGAAGTCGACGCCTTCGCGACGGAAGAGCTCCTGCGCCTCGTCGCGCGGCAGGTCGCGGACGTCGATGCCCGGCTCGAGGGTCGCGATGACCCGCGCCGCGATCTCGGCGATGTAGGCGCCGCCGTAGCCGTCCTCGGGCGTCGGCTCACCGAGTGCGCTGGCGACGAGGGAGCGGGCGAAGCGGTCGATCTGCGCGCCGTGGTCGTTGAAGTAGTACTCGCGGGTGACGAGCCCGCCCTGCGCCTGGAACACGCGGGCCAGACTGTCGCCGACCGCGGCCCAGCGGACGCCGCCCATGTGGATCGGGCCGGTGGGGTTGGCGGAGACGAACTCCAGGTTGATCCGGACGCCGTCGTACAGGTCGCCGGTGCCGAAGGACCCGCCGCCGTCCACGATGGTGCGCGCGATCTCCCCAGCGGCGGCCGCCTCGAGCGTGATGTTGATGAAGCCGGGGCCGGCGACGTCGACGGAGTCCACACCGTCGAGCTCGGTCAGCTCGCCGGCGATCTCGGTCGCGAGCTCGCGCGGGTTCGTGCCGAGCCGCTTCGCGAGCTGCATGGCCGCGTTCGAGGCCCAGTCGCCGTGGGCACGGTTCTTCGGACGCTCGAGCACCACGTGGGACTCCTCGATCGTCACGGTCTCGGACGCGCCTCGGCGCTCGACGATCCCGGTCAGGATCGACAGGTACGCGGCGGAGAGTTCGGCAGGAGTCACGAGGACCGATCCTACCGGGACGCCCAGGTCCGCACCGGTCGATGCAGCATCATGTCGGGATGACCCCCCGCAGCCGTGCCCGGGCGCTCACCGTCGCCACCCTCACCACCGCAGCAGCCGTCGTGCTCGCCGGGTGCTCGGGCGGCGGGGACAGCACCCCGTCGGCCAGCGCGACGCCAGCGGGCAAGCCGGTGTCGCAGACCTGCGCGGAGCTCCTGCCGACGAGCGCACTGTCGGTCTACGGGCAGACCTTCGAGCTCGACGACTCCTTCACCCCGGCGAAGGGCTCCCCCGCCGCGACCATCGCGAAGCAGCAGGGTCGCGTGTGCCGGTTCGTCAGCACCGACGCGGACGCCACGGCGATCACGCTCGCGGTCGCCGACCTGCCTGAGAAGTCGCTCACCAACCTGAAGGACGCCCTGTACGAGCGGGGCGGCTCCGTCCCCACCTACCGCGTGGAGGGCTACTTCGCCCTGAGCGGCGACGTCGGCCGCGCGGACGCCTTCGCCGACCCGTACTGGATCACCGCGCAGTCGACGCTGTTCACCGAGCCGGGTGGGGCGCAACCCGTCGTCGACGCGGTGCGCGCCGCGCTGCAGCCGTCCGCGTCGGCGACGGCGACGCCCGCGGGCTGACGCGCGCTGCCCCCGCGCACGGTGCGGGGCCGCCTCCGTCTGGTGCGAGGTTGCGCACGTGGTGCGCTGCTCGCAGCGCTGCACGGAACGCGGAACCTCGCACCGGCTCGCGACGGACGCACCGTGCGGACGGGAGGCCCGTGGCGGGCCCGCACCGCGCCTCCCGGTCGACGGCGGCCACGCACGGTGCCGTGTCCGCCGTCCGGTGCGAGGTTCCGTGCGCGGTGCGCGCCTGCTGCGCCGCACGGAACACGGAACCTCGCACCAGCTCGCGACGCACGCACCGTGCGGACGGGAGGCCCGTGGCGGGCCCGCACCGCGCCTCCCGGCCGGCGGCAGCCACGCACAGTGCCGCGTCCGTCATCCGGTGCGAGGTTGTGTGTGCGGTGCGTGCTTGCTGCGCCGCACGGGACACGGGACGTCGCACGGGATCGCGACGGACGCACTGTGCCGGGTCCGCCATCTGGTGTGAGCTTCCGTGCGTGGTGCGCGCCTGCAACGCGGCACGGAACGCTGAACCTCGCACGGGAACGCGACGCACGCACCGTGCGGACGGGAGGCCCGTGGCGGGCCCGCACCGCGCCTCCCGTCGATAGCAGCCACGCACCGTGTCGGGCCCGCCGCCTGGTGCGAGGTTGCGTGCCTGGTGCGCGCTTGCAGCGCCGCACGGAACACGGAACCTCGCACGGAATCGCGACGCTCGCACGGTGCCGCGTCCGCCATCTGGTGCGAGGTTGCGTGCCTGGTGCGCGCCTGCTGCGCCGCACGGAACGCGGAACCTCGCACGGGATCGCGACGGACGCACCGTGCGGACGGGAGGCCCGTGGCGGGCCCGCACCGCGCCTCCCGGCCGGCGGCAGCCACGCACAGTGCCGCGTCCGCCGTCGGGTGCGAGGTTGCGCACGTGGTGCGCGCTTGCAGCGCTGCACGGGACGCGGAACCTCGCGCCGGCTCGCGACGCTCGCACGGTGCCGGGTCCGCCATCCGGTGCGAGGTTGCGCACGTGGTGCGCGCTTGCAGCGCCGCACGGGACACGGAACCTGGCACGGGATCGCGACGCACGCACCGCGCGGACGGGAGGCCCGTGGCGGGCCCACACCGCGCCTCCCGGCCGTCCGACGGCACCTCCACAGCGCGACACGCGCTGTCCAGGACCACCCGCCGGACCTGCTACGGTTGTTGACACCCCTTGGCCCCCATAGCTCAGGGGATAGAGCACTGCCCTCCGGAGGCAGGGGCGGAGGTTCGAATCCTCCTGGGGGCACTGGAAAGTACGCCGAAGAGGTTCCCGAAGGGATCGAGCAGCTGGCAGAGCCGCTCTCCCGTGAACACCGTCTTCGGGCCCCGGTGCGCAACGGCGCCGTTGGCGACCCAGTCCTCGACGACGGCGTCCACGTCGGCCACGGTCCAGTACGGCACCGTGCCGGACGGCCCGGGCGTGTTCAGTTCGTCGGTGCGGTGCAGCGTGAGGCGGACGCCGTCGATGTCGAACGCGACGAGTGCGCCACCACGAACGACCGGTTCGCGGCGGAGCCTGGCCGCGTACCAGGCGACCGCGGCCTCGAGGTCGTCGACGAACAGGAAGACGTTGCTGACCGGGCCGATCGGGAGCGGTGCTGTGGAGTCGTCGGGCACGGGGATCCTCCTTCGTCGCGCGCCGCTCAGCGGTGCTCGACCCCGAGCGTCTGCGCGAGGAACGTGAGCGATCCGGGCAGCGCGTGGTCGGTGTAGCCCTCGGCGTGCCGGAGACCGGGGATCAGCTGCAGCGTGTTCGGGACGCCGACCGCGGCGAGCGCGGCCTGCAGGGCGATCGGGTCCGACCGCGGGACCCACTCGTCCAGGGAGTTCGCGAGGTAGACGGGCCCCGTCGACGCCGTCACGTGCCCGATCGTGGACGCCGCGGCGAGCGCCGACCGGTCGCCGCCGACCTCCTGCAGGATCACCCATCGGAGGAACGGGTCGTCCCGCCCGGTCTGGTCGATGTCGGAGCTCCGCATCGCGTCGAGGTCCTGGGTCGTCGGCGCGGCGGAGACCGTGCCGTCGGTGGCGCGGATGATCTCGGCGAGGCCGAAGATCCCGGACCAGCTCACGGAGGGACGGCCGGTCGCGATGCCGCCCTCGACGGCGAGGTTCCCGCCGGCCGAGCCGCCGAAGAACGCGACCTTGCTCCGGTCGAAGGAGATGTCGGACTGCAGCGCCCACTCGTGGGCGGTCAGCACGTCGTCCCTGCTCGCGGGGAACACGTCCGTCGGCGCCATGCGGTAGTTCGGGACGAAGACCGTGTACCCGGCGTCGACGAGTCGGGCGGACAGGACGTCCTCCTTGGACTTGTCCCCGCGGAACCAGCCGCCACCGTGCACGAGCACGACGGCGCCGGTGCTCGCGGGCGATCCGGGCCCGGGACGGTGCACGTCGAGGACCAGGGCGTCGTGCTGGTCCGAGTACCGGACGTCGCGGTCGATGTGGGGAGGTGGCTGTGTGGGCATCCGGTGACGACCTTCCTCGAGCTCCCGACGCTGCGACGGGCGGCGGATCGCGGAATCCGATTCTGATCGACCGTGCCACGGGACGATTGGGTCGGATGACTCGATGCGGGTCGGTTGCGGGGCACCGAGCCGTGCGGCCGTGCTCGGGACTGCCCGGTAGCGTTCCGGCATGACGATGACGTTCCCGGCGCCCGGAGTCCACGCACTGCGGGGCGGACCCGTGCTCCGGTGGGGTGTGATCGGCCCCGGGGAGATCGCGAACGACTTCACGACGACGCTGCACGCGAACTCCGACCAGCGCGTCGTCGCCGTGGGGTCCCGCTCCCCCGAGCGTGCCGCGGCCTTCGCCGCCCGCCACGGCGTGTCCGAGGTGCACGGCTCGTACGATGCCCTCGTGGCGGACCCCGCCGTCGACGTGGTCTACGTCGCCTCGCCGCACCCGCAGCACCTCGGGCACGCACTGCTCGCGATCGCCGCCGGAAAGCACGTGCTCGTCGAGAAGCCGATGACGACGTCGGCGGCGGACACCCGCACCCTCGCCGACGCCGCACGGGCCGCGGGTGTCCTCGCGATGGAGGCGATGTGGACCCGGTACCTGCCGGGCACCACGGTCGTCGCCCGGCTGCTCGCGGACGGGGTCCTCGGGGACGTCCGGCTCGCGACGGTCGACGTCGGGTGGCCGCACGACCCGGACCCGGCGGACCGGATGTTCGACCCCGCCGCCGGAGGGGGTGCGCTCCTCGACGCCGGTGTCTACGGGCACTGGTTCGCACGGTTCGCCACCGGCGCCCCGGTGACCAGCAGCACGACGGGGGCGGTCTCGGATCGCGGGGTGGACCTCCAGTCCGTCACGGTGTCGACGGCGGAGGGTGGCGCGCAGGCGGTGGTGACCACGTCGATGACGGCGTGGACGCCGGGGCTGGCGGTGATCGCCGGGAGCCGGGCCACGGTCCGGTACACCGACCACTTCGTGTTCCCGGCGTCGTTCGCGGTGCACCACCCGGGTGGGGAGGACCACTGGGCGGAGCCGACGGGGCTGCGGGGTCGTCAGGGACTCGTGTGGCAGGCGGCGGCGCTCGCGCAGTACCTGGCGGACGGTCGCACGGAGTCCCCGGTGCACTCGCTGGACGACTCGATCGGGATCGCGACGGCGCTCGACGCGGCCCGTGCGGCACTCGGCCCGACCGGTGCGGCGCTCGGCCCGACCGGTGCGGCACCGTCCGTTCCCGAGCAGGACACCTCGACCCTCTAGGATCACGGGCCGGTCGTCCCGCACACGACCGGGAAGAGGCCTCGATGACCACCGGCACCGGGAACGCGCAGCTCGAACTCGCCCGCGGCGGCGACGCACCCGCCCCACGGACCCTGTTCGACGTCCTGGCGGCGACCGCGGCGACCCACCCGGACGCGACCGCGCTCGAGGACCCCGCCGGCAGCGTCGACTACGCCGCCCTGCTCGACCTCGTGCGCGCGCAGGCCGACGACCTGGCACGCCGGGGCGTCCGTCGAGGCGACCGGGTCGGGGTGCGCATCCCCTCCGGTGGGCGTGACCTGTACCTGTCGATCCTCGCCGTGCTCGCCGCCGGAGCGGCCTACGTGCCGGTCGACGCGGACGACCCCGAGGAGCGCGCCACCCTGGTGTTCGGCGAGGCCGGTGTCGTCGGGGTGATCGGCGCGGGCGGTGTCCTGCGCGACCGCGACGGCACCGAGCTGCCGGTGACGGACCCTGCGGCGAGCGCCGAACTCCCCCGCGAGACCGACGACGCGTGGATCATCTTCACGTCCGGGTCGACCGGGGTGCCGAAGGGTGTGGCGGTCACCCACCGCAGCGCTGCGGCGTTCGTGGACGCCGAGGCGCGGATGTTCCTGCAGGCGGCGCCGATCGGTCCGGGTGACCGGGTGCTGGCGGGGCTGAGCGTGGCGTTCGACGCGTCGTGCGAGGAGATGTGGTTGGCGTGGGGACACGGGGCCGCGTTGGTGCCGGCGCCCCGGTCGTTGGTGCGGACGGGGGTGGACCTGGGGCCGTGGCTCATCGCGCACACGATCACGGTGGTGTCGACGGTGCCGACGCTGGCGGCGTTGTGGCCGGACGATGCGATGGAGCAGGTGCGGCTGGTGATCTTCGGTGGTGAGGCGTGCCCGCCGGAGCTGGCGGCGCGCATCACGAGTCGTGACCGTGAGGTGTGGAACACGTACGGGCCGACCGAGGCGACGGTGGTGGCGTGCGGGTCCCTGCTCGACGGGAGCCAGCCGATCCGGATCGGGTTGCCGCTGGACGGGTGGGATCTGGCCGTGGTGGACGGTGCCGGTCAGCGGGTGGAGCCGGGCGGCGTCGGGGAGCTCGTGATCGGTGGCGTCGGACTGGGGCGGTACCTGGACCCGGCGAAGGACGCGGAGAAGTACGCGCCGTTCCCGGAGCTCGGGTGGGAGCGGGCGTACCGGAGCGGGGACCTGGTTCGGTACGAGCCCGAGGGGCTGGTGTTCCAGGGGCGCGCGGATGACCAGGTGAAGCTCGGCGGCCGGCGGATCGAGCTCGGGGAGATCGATGCGGCGCTGCAGGCCCTGGACGACGTGGCGGGTGGGGCCGCGGTGGTGCAGCGGACCCCGGCGGGCAACCAGGTGCTGGTCGGGTACGTGGCTCCGGTGGCCGGGGCGACGGTGGACGTGGCTGCGGCGAACGCCCGGTTGCGGCAGGAGCTGCCGGCGGCGCTGGTGCCGTTGGTGGCCGTGGTGGAGTCGCTGCCGACGCGGACGTCGGGCAAGGTCGACCGCGCGGCGCTGCCGTGGCCGTTGCCCGGTGCCTCGGACGCGGCGATGCTGCCGGACACGGTGGCGTGGATCGCCGAGCGGTGGTCGGCGATCCTGGGGGTGCCGGTGGCGAGCGTCGACGACGACTTCTTCGCGCACGGCGGTGGGTCGTTGACGGCGGCGCAGCTGGTGTCGGCCATCCGGGAGCGGTTCCCGACGACGACGGTGGCGGACGTGTACGACCACCCGCGGATCGGGGCGTTGGCGGCGGCGCTCGACGAGTCCGGCCAGGTCGAGGCGTCGTCGCGCGACGTCACGCCGGTGCCCCCGACGACGGGGTTGCTGATGACGCTGCTCGGGCTGCCGGTGCAGGTGCTCCGGGGGCTGCGGGTGCTGACGTGGACGGCCCTGGTGGCCGCGGTGCTGCACGCGACGACGCTGCCGTTCCTGCCGGTGCTGCCCTGGCCGGTGCTGGTGCTGGCGCTCCTGGTGTTCGTGACGCCGATCGGCAAGATGGCGCTGACCGTGGTGCTCGCGCGGCTGCTGCTCGCCGGGGTCCGGCCGGGGTCGTACCCCCGTGGCGGTTCGGTGCACCTGCGGGTCTGGCTGGCCGAGCGCATCGCCGAGGCGGTCGACGGCCCCTCGACGGCGGGCGCCCCGTGGATCAGCTACTACGCCCGGGCCCTCGGCGCGCGGATCGGCAGGGACGTCGACCTGCACACGCTGCCGCCGGTGACCGGGATGCTCACGATCGGCAAGCGTGCCTCGATCGAGCCCGAGGTCGACCTGGCCGGGCACTGGCTCGACGGCGACGTGTTCCACCTGGGGCACGTCCGCGTCGACGAGGACGCCGTGGTGCGCAGCCGGACGACGCTGCTGCCCGGGGCGCACGTCGGCGCGGGTGCCGAGATCACCGCGGGTTCCGCCGTCGGCGGCCCGGTGCCCGCGGGCGAACGCTGGGCAGGAGCACCTGCGGAGCGCACCGGGTCGGCTCGTGACGACCGGGAGGCCCGTCCCGCGACCCGACGACGCTGGCTGCTCGCGTACGGGGCCGGGTCCCTGGCCGTGGCCGGGTTGCCGGTGGTCGGTGTCGCGGTCGGACTGCTGGTCGCCCTCGCCCTGGTCGGGCGGGCGTCGACCCTGGGCGACGCGGTGCTCCGTGCGCTGGTGACGGTCCCCCTGGCGACGGTCGTCGCCGGTGCGGTGTACGCGCTGCTGGTGGTGGTCGCGGTGCGGCTGCTCGGCATCGGCCTGCACGAGGGGCGGCACCCGGTGCGCTCCCGGATCGGCTGGCAGGTGTGGTCGACCGAGCGGGTGCTCGACGCGGCGCGCACCCTGCTGTTCCCGCTGTACGCCTCGCTCGTGACGCCGGTGTGGCTGCGGCTGCTCGGCGCCCGCGTCGGGCGGGACACCGAGATCTCGACGGTGCTGCTCATCCCGGCGTTGACGCAGATCGCGTCGGGGGCGTTCCTGGCCGACGACACGATGGTGGCGACGTACGAGCTCGGCGGCGGTCGGGTGCGGATCGGTCGCTCGAAGGTCGGCCGTCGCGCGTTCCTCGGCAACAGCGGCATGACGGGTGCCGGGCGCTCGGTGCCGCGCGAGGCCCTGGTGGCGGTGCTGTCCGCGGTACCGAAGAAGGCCAAGCGCGGGTCGTCGTGGCTCGGGTCGCCCCCGGTGCGGCTGCGGCGCGCGGCGACGGAGTTCGACGAGGCGCGCACGTTCCGCCCGTCCAGGCGGCTCAAGGTCGCCCGCGGCTGCTGGGAGCTGCTGCGCCTGGTGGCCCCGATGGTCTCCGCCGCCATCGCGCTCGGCGTGGCCGGAGCCCTGCTGACGCTGTGGTCGGCCGTCGGGATCGGGTGGACGGTGTTGCTCGCCGGACCGGTGCTCATCGCCGCCGGTGCCGTCGCCGCCGTGGTCTCGACGATCGCGAAGTGGGCGTTCGTCGGCCGGATCACCGCCCGGGAGCACCCGCTGTGGTCGTCGTTCGTGTGGCGCAACGAGGTGCAGGACACGTTCGTCGAGACCGTCGCGCGCCCCTGGTTCGCCGAGCAGGCCACCGGCACCCCCGCGCTGGCCGTCTGGCTGCGGAGCCTCGGTGCGACGATCGGCCGCGGCACCTGGCTCGAGACGTACTGGCTGCCCGAGGCCGACCTGGTCACCATCGGCTCCGGGGCGTCGGTGGCACGCGGGACGGTCGTGCAGACGCACCTGTTCCACGACCGCGTGATGCAGCTCGACACCGTCCGGATCGACGCGGGTGCGACCCTCGGGCCGCACAGCGTGGTCCTGCCGGCGGCCGGCATCGGTGCCGGGGCGACCGTCGGGCCGTCCTCGCTCGTGATGCGCGGTGAGCAGGTGCCGACGGGCTCCCGCTGGTCCGGCAACCCGATCGCTCCGTGGACATCGGCAGCTCCCTCGGTGACCGCCCCACCGGCGCCATGAGGTTGACTGTCCCCGTGCCCTCCGATCCCGCCGCAGACCCGTACACCCCGCACAGCGGCGACCGACGGTGGAGCGCCGAGCACTACGAGCTCCGTCTCGACTACCGCGTCGCCACGAACCGCCTGGACGGCACCGCCACGATCACCGCGCGTGCCCTCGAGCCGCTCGACAAGGTCGTGATCGACCTGCACGGGCTCACGGTCGACCGGGTCGACGTCGACGGACGCCGGGCCAAGAAGGTCTCGACCGCGACGCACAAGGTGACGGTCACCCCGGCCGACCCCATCGCCGCCGACACCGTGTTCAGCGTGCACCTGCGGTACCGCGGCACCCCGCACCCCGTCCGGAGCGCGTGGGGGCAGCTCGGCTGGGAGGAACTGTCCGACGGCGTCATCGTCGCCGCGCAGCCCACGGGCGCGCCGTCGTGGTTCCCGTGCAACGACCGCCCCGACGACAAGGCCACGTACCGGATCGAGATCGCGGCCGAGGCGGCGTACGACGTCCTGGCGAACGGGGAGCTGCTCGCCAAGGAGCGCGACCGCGTCGGCACCCGCTGGACCTACGCCACCACCGAGCCGATGGCGACCTACCTGGCGACCGTCCAGATCGGCCGGTACCGCACCACGAAGCTGCGCTCGAGCGGGGTCCCCGTCACGCTGCACCACCCCGCCGACCTCGCCGCCGCCGCGAAGACCGACTTCGGCCAGGTGCCGGAGATGCTCGCGCTGTTCGGTGACCGGTTCGGCCCGTACCCGTTCGCGGCGTACGGCGTCGTGGTGACCGACGACGACCTGGAGATCCCGCTCGAGGCCCACGGCCTGGCGGTGTTCGGCCGGAACCACGTCGACGGCGAGCACGGGACCGACCGTCTCATCGCCCACGAGCTCGCCCACCAGTGGTTCGGCAACTCCGTCACGGTCAGCCGGTGGCAGGACATCTGGCTGCACGAGGGGTTCGCCTGCTACGCCGAGTGGCTGTGGTCCGAGGACCGCGGCGACGACACCGCCGACCAGCTGGCCGAGCGGTACCGGCAGGGACTGCTCGAGCAGCCGGAGGACCTGGTCGTCGGCGACCCGGGTGCGAGGGACATGTTCGACGACCGCGTCTACAAGCGCGGCGCCCTCGCCCTGCACGCTGTCCGCCGCACGTTCGGCGACGACGCCTTCTTCACCGGGCTGCGGAGCATCACCGAGCGGCACCGGCACGGATCCGTCACCGTGCCCGACGTGCTCCGTGCGTTCGCGGACGCCGCCGGCCGCTCGGTCGCGGACGTCGGTGCGGTGACCGGGCCCTGGATCGACGAGGCATCGGTGCCGGCACTGCCCGCTGGCTAGCGGGCTCCGCCGCCGCGCCGGTCAGCAGGCTCCGCCGCCGCGCCGGTCAGCAGGCTCCGCCGCCGCGCCGGTCAGCAGGCTCCGCCGCCGCGTCGGCTAGCCCGCGAGCTCGCCGTCGACCGGGTCGCAGCTGACCTCGGACCACACCGCGTCGAGCGACAGGCCGACCACGCCCGCGACCGACGCGATCGTCGAGAACGCCGGCGTCGCGATGCGGCCGGTCTCGATCTTCCGGAGCGTCTCCGGCGAGATCCCCGCGGCCAGGGCGGTGTCCACGATCGACCGCGGACCACGGGCACGACGGAGCAGCGCACCGAGGCGACGACCGCGCGCGACCTCGTCGGGACGGAGTGGGAGACGGACCATGGACACATAGTAATACCGGTATGATCATCCGCGTGATCGAGATCCTGACCCCCGCCGAGGTCGACAAGGGCCGCGCCACCGGAGCCCTCGTCGGCACGATCCTGCAGACCCTGCGCGAACGCACCCGCGTCGGCACGAACCTGCTCGAGATCGACCGGTGGGCGAAGCAGATGATCGAGGCCGCCGGTGCCGACTCCTGCTATGTCGACTACGCACCCTCGTTCGGCCGCGGCCCGTTCGGCCACCACATCTGCACGGCCGTGAACGACGCCGTCCTGCACGGGCTGCCGCACGACCGGGTGCTGCAGGACGGCGACCTGCTGACCCTCGACCTCGCGGTGTCCCTGGACGGCATCGCCGCCGACGCCGCGATCAGCTTCGTCGTCGGTACCGCACGCCCCGAGGATCTCGCACTCATCGACGCCACCGAACGCGCGCTGGCCGCGGGCATCGCCGCCGCCGGACCGGGCGCCCGCATCGGTGACCTGTCCCACGCGATCGGCACCGTGCTCGAGGCCGCGGGCTACCCGGTGAACGTCGAGTTCGGCGGGCACGGCATCGGCTCGACCATGCACCAGGACCCGCACGTGTCGAACACCGGTCGCCCCGGTCGCGGCTACACGCTCCGGCCCGGGCTCCTGCTCGCGCTCGAACCGTGGGTGATGGCGGACACCGACGTCCTGGTCACCGACGCCGACGGGTGGACCCTGCGGAGTGCCACGGGAGCGCGGACCGCCCACACCGAGCACACCATCGCGATCACCGCGGACGGCGCCGAGGTGCTCACGCTCCCCCGCTGAACGCCCCGACCACGTCGACGGGCAGGCCACCCGCCGCGACGACGAGCACGACGTCCGGCGCGGGGTACAGCACGGTGAGCGGTTGTCCGGCACCCTCGAACACGGCGGTGCCCGCGGCCACGTCGACCTCCACCGCGAGCGGGTCGACGCGCAGCCCGCGTCCGTCGCGTTTCAGCACGGCCTCCTTCGCCGCCCACGCCGTGGCGAGGAGCGCCGGGTCCCCGTCGGCTCGACGGAGTTCGTCCGAGGTGAACGCATCGAGGGGCGCGGCAGCGACCCGCGACACCCGTTCGACGTCGACACCGAGTGCCGACGGTCCGACCGCGAGGGCGACGACGCCCGGGGCGCGCGACAGGCTCACGCCGACCGTGGTGCCCGCGACGGTCGCCCACGGACGACCGTGGTCGGTCCCCGCGCAGTGCGGACAGACGCGCCCCGCGCGCACGGCGACCGGCTCGACGCCGGTCGCCGACGCGACGGCGGCGACCAGGGCCTCCCGGTCGTCCGCGCGATCAGCAGCCGGCGTCCGGAGCGTCACCGTGACGGTCTGGAGGCGCGACCCACCGACCGGGGCAGCGCCCGTCGGTCGTGTGGTCGCGCCCAGAGCGGATCAGGCGTGCGTCAGCGCGATGAGCGCGACGTTCATGGTGCTGTACTGCCCCTCGGAGCGGGTCGCCTGGCGAACTCGTCCGCGCAGGACCTCGTAACGGCCGTCGTGCTCGCGCACGAAACCGATCACACCCGTCGCCGGAGTCGACACCCGGTGGTAGCCGTCCTCGAGCGGGACGACCTCGGTGCTCGTGGTGCGTTCCATCGTTCTTCCCCTTCCGTTCATCCTCGAACAGTGGCGCCAGCATACCCCGGTACGGGGGACAAGACGTCCACAGGAAGCACGGTCCGGAGCGTTCCCCCAGAGTCTGGCGGTGCCCCTGCGTGGCCTGGATAGACTCCGGGCGACAGCGCACTCGTGGCGCGGTCCGGTGCGGTGCCACGGGGTACCGACCGGCGACGGACGGAGGACGGATGCGAGCGGTCCAGCACGGATCGGGCACGGACGGATCGAGCGGGCACAGGGGGACAACGCGGCTTTGGAGCCGTGTGACGGCCGCCCTCGTCGCGATGCTGATCGTCCTGGCTCCGGCAGCGACCGCCCACGCCACGGCGCCCGTCGACCTGGGCGGCGCGTACGTCCTCGACGAGGCCGACGCGCTGACCGCATCCCAGCAGTCGAAGGTCGAGCAGGCCGTGCAGGACCTGTACTCCGAGACCCAGACGCAGCTGTACGTCGTGTTCGTGCCGTCCTTCACCGACCCCACCGACCACACCGAGTGGGGTCGGGCGGTGCTCGAGCAGAACCAGATCGACAGCGACGGCATCCTGCTCTCGGTCGCGGTCACCGAGCGCAACTACGACGTGCAGCAGACGAACGAGACCGCGATCTCGGAGTCCGACGTGCAGAACGCCGTCGACGATTCGCTGCTGCCCCGGCTCAAGCAGGATGACTGGTCCGGCGCCGCCGTGGCCTTCGCCGACGGGCTGACCCAGTCGCAGGCCCCGGTGGACCTGACCTGGCTGTGGATCCTGCTGCTCGTCGTGGTCGTCGGGCTCGTCGTCGTGGTCCTGGTCATCCGGACCCGCAACAAGCGCCGCACCGCCGCAGCGACCGAGGCGCAGGAAGCCTCGCTCGCCGACCTCGAACGCACCGCCGGCGGTGCCCTGGTCACCATCGACGACGAACTCCGAACGGCCGAGCAAGAGGTCGGGTTCGCGAGCGCGCAGTTCGGCCCCGACGCCGCCAAGCCCTTCGCCGACGCCGTCCAGGCCGCCCAGCGCGAGGTCCGCAAGGCCTTCACGATCCGGCAGCAGCTCGACGACGAGATCCCCGACACCCCGCAGCAGCGCGCCGAGTGGGCGAACCAGATCATCGTGATCTGCGAACGTGCGCACGCCGCGATCGAGGAGCAGACCGAGGCGTTCGACCAGCTCCGCTCGCTCGAGGACGGCATCGAGGACGCCGCGGCAGCGCTCGCCCAGGCCGTGGCCGCCGCACCGGCATCGGTCGGAGCCGCCGCCGCTGCGCTCGACCGCGTCCGCGCGCGCTACACCGGCCGCACCCTCGCCACCGTGGCGAACAACGTCGACCAGGCCCACCAGGTGCTCGCCTTCGCCACCGAACGCTCGAACGCCGCCACCGCCTCCATCGCCGCCGGCGACAAGGGCGAGGCGGTCGTGGCCGTGCGCGACGCCCAGCACGCGCTCGCCCAGGTGCAGCAGCTCACCGACGGCGCACTCGCCGCCGAGCAGTCCTTCGACGAGGCCACCGCCCGCGCCGAGGCGATGCGCATCGACATCC
This sequence comes from Curtobacterium sp. MCSS17_006, assembly GCF_003234215.1. NCBI lineage: Bacteria > Bacillati > Actinomycetota > Actinomycetes > Micrococcales > Microbacteriaceae > Curtobacterium > Curtobacterium sp. MCSS17_006. The sequence continues at coordinate 46,183 of NZ_QKSO01000004.1, forward strand.
AGGGCGACGTCGCCGCCGCCCGCAGCCTGCGCTCGGGCGGGCCGGACCTCGCCGCCGCGGTCACCCGCGCCGAGGCCGTGCTCCGCCAGGGGCTCGACCCGAAGGACCCCGTGGCGGCCGTCGACGCGCTGACCCGGGCGAACACCGAGATCGACCAGGCCATCGCCACGGCCCGGGGTGCCGAGGAGCAGCGCCAGCGCGCCACCCAGGCGCTCGACGCGGCCCTGCGCGATGCCCGGAACCGGATCAGCCAGGCCCGCGACTACGTCTCCCTGCACCGCGGCGGCATCGGCCCGACGGCCCGGACCCGGCTGTCCGAAGCCCAGCGCGCCTACGACGACGCCGTCGAACTCGCCCCGAGCAACCCCGGCCAGGCCCTCAACGCCGCCCGCGCGGCCGAGCAGTACGCGGCCGCCGCGATGGACGCCGCCAACGACGACCTCGGCGGCTGGGGCGGCGGCCAGGGCGGTGGCGGAGGCGGCGCCCAGCTCGGCGGCCTCGTCACCGGACTCGTCCTCGGCGGCCTGCTCGGCGGTCGCGGCGGCAGCTACGGCGGCGGTTCCTTCGGGGGCGGCGGCTTCTCCGGCGGCGGCCGCTTCTGACCCGACGCGCTCCCCCGGCACCCAGAACCAGACACGACCCGACAACACCGTCCACAGGACTTCCACGAAAGGGAACAGCAATGGCCAAGCAGACCATCTTCGGACGCATCTCCACCCTCGTGCGCGCGAACATCAACCAGATCATCGACGACGCCGAGGACCCGCAGAAGATGCTGGACCAGCTCGTCCGCGACTACACGAACAACATCGCCGACGCGAAGACCGCGATCGCGCAGACCATCGGCAACGTGCGCCTGCTCGAGCAGGACCACGAAGAGGACAAGAAGGCCGCGGTCGAGTGGGGCCAGAAGGCCGCCAACGCCTCCACCGCAGCCGACAAGTACCGCTCCGAGGGCAAGTCGGCCGAGGCGGACAAGTTCGACAACCTCGCCAAGATCGCGATCGGCAAGCAGATCGCCGCCGAGCAGGAGGTCAAGGACGCGGAGCCGAACCTGGCGTCGCAGAACGAGGCCGTCGAGAAGCTCAAGACCGGTCTCGCCGGCATGGAGCAGAAGCTCGAGCAGCTCCGCGCGAAGCGGGACAACCTCGTCGCCCGCTCGAAGACCGCCGAGGCGCAGTCCCGCGTCAACGACGCCCTCGGCAACATCGACGTGCTCGACCCGACGAGCGACCTCGGCCGCTTCGAGGAGAAGGTCCGCCGCGAAGAGGCGAAGGTGCTCGGCCAGCAGGAGCTGCAGTCGTCGAGCCTCGACGCACAGTTCGAGAGCCTCGAGGACGTCGGCAAGGACGCCGAGGTCGAGGCACGGCTCGCCGCGCTGAAGTCCGGCGGATCCTCGAGCATCTGACGAACGCCCTGACGACGCCGGACCCCAGCTGACAGACTGAGACGATGCACTTCCTCGTGGTCGGTCAGTGGCAGGGTTCGGCGTCGTCGCGCGCGATGCGCCTCGGGGACGGCGCGTCGGCGATCGCGGCCGACCTCCCCCGGGCGTCCACCACCGTGGTCGACGTCCCGGCCGGAGCGGGTGACCGCCTCGAGACCGCCGTCGCCCGCTACACCTCGGTGCTCGCCGTCGCCGAACGCGTCGCCGAGGAAACAGCCGTCGCCACCGAACCGGTGCTCGTCGTCGGCGGTGACGGCGCCAGTGTCCTCGGCGCGACCGCCGCCCTCGCACCGGACACCGCGTTCGTCCGCATCTCCGGGTCCAGCGGGTACCGCGCGCTCAACCGGGCACAGCCCGTCGCCGCCGAGACCGCCGCCCTGCGCCTGCTGGTCGACCGCCCTGACGACCTGTTCCCCGGCCTGCCGGTCGTCCCCGCTTCGTCGGTCGTCGTCGCCGGGGTCCGCGGGGTCGAGGACGCCGAACGGGCCGCCCTCGACAAGGCCGGGATCGTGCACCTCGACGTCGACGCCGCCACCCCGGACGCCCTCACCGCAGCGGTCGAGCGGACCGGTGCCGCATCGGTCTTCGTGCACGTCGACCTCGACGTCCTCGACCCGTCCGAGGTCGACGGACTCCTCGAACCCGTCCCGTTCGGCCTCGACGGCGCAGCGCTCGTCGAGCGCATCCAGGCCGCGACCCGCGGCCGCCGCCTCGTCGGCGCCGCGCTCACCGGATTCGCCCCCGTCGACCCGGACCGGGCGGTGGACGACCTCGGCGTGATCCTGCGCGTCGTCGGAGCGGTGACCAGCGCCTCCCGGGTGGGCTGACCACACGTCCGACGCGACCGGCGGACGCCCTGCCGTCCCGCGTACGCTCGGCAGCATGACGGACTACGACCTCATCGTGATCGGAGCCGGCGCTGTCGGCGAGAACGTGGCGGACTACGCCAGGAAGCGCGACCTGTCGGTCGCGATCGTGGAGGCCGAGCTCGTCGGCGGCGAGTGCTCCTACTGGGCGTGCATGCCCTCGAAGGCGCTCCTGCGCAGCGGACACGCCCTCGCCGCCGCCAAGCGGCTCGACGGTGCGAAGCAGGCCGTGACCGGCACGCTCGACGCCGCCCACGTGCTCGCCCGCCGCAACTCGTTCACCTCCGGCTGGAAGGACGACAGCCAGGTCTCGTGGCTCGAGTCCGCCGGCATCGACCTGATCCGCGGGCACGCCCGCATCACCGGCCCGAAGACCATCGACGTCGACGGCGAGACGCACACGGCGCGCGCAGCCGTCGCGGTCGTCACCGGTTCCCTGCACACGCTGCCCCCGGTGCCCGGTCTCGCCGAGGCGAAGCCGTGGGGCACCCGCGAGGGCACCAGCGCCCAGCAGGTCCCCGAGAGCCTGCTCGTCATCGGCGGCGGCGTCTCCGGCTCGGAGCTCGCGACCGCGTGGGCGTCCCTCGGCGCGAAGGTCACCCTCGTCGCCCGGCACGGTCTGCTCGGCGGCATGGAGCCCTTCGCCGGGGAACTCGTCGCCGACTCCCTGCGCGAACTCGGTGTCGACGTCCGCACCGGCGTCAACCCGGTCCGGGTCGACCGCGACGAGCACGGTCTCGTCACCACGGAGCTCGACGACGGCACCACGGTCATCACGAGCGAGGTGCTCGCCGCCACCGGCCGCGCCGCACACACGCGTGACCTCGGGCTCGAGACCGTCGGCCTGACCGCGGGCGACTGGCTCGACGTCGACGACACCATGCTCGTGCACGGCACCGACTGGTTGTACGCCGTGGGTGACGTCAACCACCGCGTCCTGCTCACGCACCAGGGCAAGTACCAGGCGCGTGCCGCCGGCGAGGCGATCGCCGCCCGGTACCAGGGCACGCCGCTGCACACCGAGCCGTGGGGTGCCCACGTCGCCACCGCCGACCACGCCGCCTCGCCGCAGGTCACCTTCACCGACCCCGAGGTCGCGAGCGTCGGCCTGACCGAGGCGAAGGCCCGCGAGCAGGGGCTGAACGTCCGCGCGGTCGAGTACGACCTCGGTGCAATCGCCGGGTCCTCCCTGCAGGCAGACGGCTACACGGGCCGCGCGAAGATGGTCGTCGACGAGGACCGCGGGGTCGTCGTGGGCGTCACGTTCGTCGGCCAGGACGTCGCCGAGATGCTGCACGGTGCCACCGTCGCCGTCGTGGGCGAGGTCCCGATCGACCGCCTGTGGCACGCGGTGCCGGCATACCCGACGATGAACGAGATCTGGCTCCGCCTGCTCGAGACGTACGGCCGCCCGGCCTGAGCGTGCGCAACCCGCTGCTCGACTCCCCCGTGTCCCGTGCGGGGTGGGTGTTCGCGACCGCTGTCGGGCTCGCCGTGGGCGTCCCCCTGTCGACCGGGCGGATCCGGGTGGAGGACGGGCTCGTGGTCTGCACGGGGCTGCCGCGCTGGGTGTTCCGGCGCGGCGGCACCTGCGTCGGCTCGGTGTACCTGACCCGCGACAACGACGGCCCGCGGGTGCTCCGGCACGAGCGGGTGCACGTCGAGCAGTGGCGCCGGTACGGCATGCTCATGCCGCTGCTCTACGCCGTGGCCGGGCGGGATCCGCTGCGGAACCGGTTCGAGGTCGAGGCCGGCCTGGAGGACGGCGGGTACCGCTGACGGGTGCGGGGCGGGGCGGCTCGGGTGTGCTGCGGTCGCACGACACGCCGCGTGCGCGACGTCGTGGTCGAGCGAACGGTCGCCCCGACGCCGGTCGGGGGGCGGTTCGTGCGATCTCGGCCGGCGTGCCGGTCGGTCGCAACACCCCGCCTACCCCGCGGCGAGCGGTCGCAGACCGTCGCCCGCGGCGCCGCCAGCAGACAGTTCGTGACCACTCGGTGCCCGGCCGACGGCCTTTCGTGACCACTCGACGGCGGGCCGGCCAGGCGACGAGACGCGACCGGTCGACGGCCTGGAGGCGCGTGCCGGCGCCGCCCCGGGCCTCCAGGCCGCCGCGCCCCACGCCCACCGCGCCCGCCCGCCGGTCGCAACACCCCGCCGGGCACGCGGCGAGCGGTCACAGACCGTCGCCTGCGGCGCCGCCAGCCGACAGTTCGTGACCACTCGGCGCCCGGGCGACGACGAGTCGTGACCACTCAGCGGCAGGCCGGCCAGGCGACGAGACGCGACCGATCGACGGCCTGGAGGCGCGTGGCGGCGTCGCCCCGGGCCTCCAGGCCGCCGCGCCCCACGCCCACTGCACGCGCCGGCCGGTCACAACACCCCGGCGGGTGCGCGGCGAGCGGTCGCAGACCGTCGCGTGCGGCGCCGCCAGCCGACAGTCCGTGACCGCTCGGCGCCCGGCCGACGACGAGTCGTGACCACTCGGCGGCGGCACGTGACCGAAGTCGCGCGACACGCCGCGTCCACGTCGCCGCGGTCGCGCGAACCGTCGTCCCGACGCCGGGCAGGCGGCAGATCGTGCGACCTCGGCCCGGCCCGGCGCCAGCCGGCCCGCGCGTCAGGCCGCGCGCCGCCGCGGCACCACGAGGGGCGTGCCGGTCTCGGGATCGGGGACGACGACGCATGGCAGGCCGAAGACGTCCTCGACGAGGTCCGCGGTGAGCACCGACGCCGGCTCCCCCGCCGAGACGATCGCCCCGTCGCGCATCGCGATGACGTGGGTGGCGTAGCGCGCAGCCTGGTTCAGGTCGTGCAGCACCGCGACGACCGTGCGACCGGCGGCGTGCAGCGTGGAGGCGAGTTCGAGCACGTCGTACTGGTGCGCGATGTCGAGGAACGTCGTCGGCTCGTCGAGCAGCACGATGTCGGTCTGCTGCGCGAGCACCATCGCGATCCACACCCGCTGCCGCTGCCCGCCGGAGAGCTCGTCGACACTGCGATCGGCGAGTTCCACCGTCGACGTCTGCTCGAGTGCGGCCTGCACGGCCTGCCGGTCGGACCCGGACGAGGGGTGCAGCAGGTCCTGGTGCGGGAACCGGCCCCGGGACACCAGGTCACGCACGGTGATGCCGTCGGGGGCGATCGGGGTCTGCGGGAGCATGCCGACTCGCCGGGCGACGGCCTTCGGGCGGTACGAGTCGATCGGCGCCCCGTCGAGGAACACCGTGCCGGCGCGCGGCTTCAGGGTGCGGGCGAAGGACTTCAGCAGCGTCGACTTGCCGCAGGCGTTCGGCCCGACGATGACCGTCAGTTCGCCGTCGGGGATGTCGACGTCGAGCGTGTCCACCACGACCCGGTCGTCGTACGCCAGGGTCAGCCCACGGGCCCCCAGCGCGGTGGTCGGGACCGGACCGAGCGCGGCGCCCGCGGCCGGCATCAGTGCTCGGCCTTGCCGTGCCGCCAGTAGCCCATGAACGCGACCTGCTTGCGGTCGATGCCGACGCCGCGCACCAGGTGGCGGCGGAGTTCCTTGACGCAGCCGGCCTCGCCCGCGATCCACGCGTAGACGGGGCGCTCGTCGACCGGGGCGGGGACGTCCCACAGCACCTGCTCGTCGACGTCGACGTCGGTGAGCTCGGCGGCCGGCTCGCACGCGGCGGCGGACGGCGCGACAGTGGAGGCCCAGGCGTGCACCTGGTCGGTCATCCGGACCCCGTGGGTGGCGCCGTTGCGGGCGATCCAGCGGACCTCGACCCCGGCGGGCGCGGTGACCGGCAGCCGGTCGGCGTCGGTGGGCACCTCGATGAAGACGTGGCCGACGGTCGAGACGTCGAGGGCTTCGAGGATGGCGCAGATGGCCGGTGCGGCGGTCTCGTCCCCGGCGAGCAGGATCCGGTTCGCGTGCCCGGGAGCGAACTCGGCGGCACCGGTCGGCAGGTCCTCCGGCGACTCGGGAACCCGCGGCCCGACGATGCGCAGCTCGTCACCGACGCGGCAGGCCGACACCCAGCGCGACGCCGGACCGGTGTCGCCGTGCGCGACGAAGTCGATGTCGAGTTCGCGGGCGTCCGGCCTGAACGAGCGGACCGTGTACGTGCGGAGCGGGTTGCGCGCGTCGTCCGGCAGCGCGCGCCAGGCGGCGTACCAGTCCTCGTGCTCCGGCAGTTCGGAGAAGCCGATGCCGGGCAGGGGCAGCACGATCTTGATCCGCTGGTCGAGACCGACCGAGGAGAAGTCGGCGAGCGCGTCGCCCGTCAGCGTCACCCGGACGAAGTTCGGGGTGAGCGACGTGACGGCGGCCACACAGACGGAGAAGACGCGATACCGGGTTGCCACGGAATCGAGTATGGCATGCCTTACCTAACGTCTCCAGGCCCCCGGAACGGTGCGAGGATCGTCCCCGTGTCCGAAGCCCCCGACGACGAATTCGCCGACCTGCCCGCCCTCGCCAGCGCGAGCGGCGTGACCACGCCGCTCCGCGCCTCCAGGCAGGTGGTCCGCACCGCGGACGGGCAGGATATCTCCGCGATCCGGTGGGGCGACGACGGCCAGGAGGCCCGGATCACCTACCTGCACGGGCTCGGCATCGACGCCCACAGCTTCGACACCACGGCACTCGCCGTGGGCGAGCCGGCGGTCGCCCTCGACCTGCCCGGCCACGGCCGGTCGTCGTGGCGGGAGGACGCGGACTACGCGGCGGCCGCGACGGCGCCGAGCGTGCTCGCCGCGCTCGACGCGCTCGCGGTGCCGCCGGGCATCGTCGTCGGCCACTCGCTCGGTGCCATCCTTTCCGCTCGGCTCGCGGCCACCGCGCCGGAGCGGGTCACCGGGCTCGTGCTCGTCGACATGTCGCCGGACTTCGCGCAGCGTGCCGTCGACCGGATCGCCCGCGCGCTCGAGGCCGAGGAGCCGTTCGAGTCGCTCGAGCAGGTCGTCGACCGGGCGATCGAGGCGCGGGTCGGCGACGACCGGCAGGTGCTGCTCCGTGAGGCCCGGCACACGACGGCCCTCGGTGCGGACGGGCGACTCGTGCGCCGTCACCACTTCCCGCACCTGCCCGCCGGGCGGACGTCGTCGGTGGGGCGCTTCGCCGATGCGTGGCCGGACCTCGAGGCCCTGCGCGTGCCGATCCTGCTCGTCCGGGGTGACCGCGGGTACGTCTCCCCGAAGCTGCACGCCGGGTTCGCCGAACGTCTGCCGGACGCCGAGATCGTGACGGTGACCTCGCGGCACGCGGTGCAGAACCAGGCACCCCTCGAACTGGCTTCGGCGATCCGGGCATGGGCGGAGCGGCACGGATTGTTGCACCCGATCGAAGAACCGTCGCCGGACGGCACCAGCCGCCGGTACCCTCGTGCGAGCGCGAGGCCCGATCCCAGCCCTCGTGCCCGGAAGGAACCCACCACCCCATGAGTCCGCTCCTGCCCCGTCGCACCGCGCGCACCTCGCGCATCGGGCGCGCTGCCCTCGCCGCCACGGCCGTCGCCGTCGTCTCCGCCCTGGCGCTGGCCGGCTGCTCCGGCTCGTCCGACACCACCGGCGGCAAGGACGCCACGGTGCGCGTCGGGCTGGTGCTCGAGCCGACGAGTCTCGACATCCGCACCCAGTCCGGGGCGGCGCTCGACCAGGTGCTCATCGACAACGTGTACCAGGGGCTCGTCGGCCGGACCGCCGACGGCGACGTCCGTGACGTGCTGGCCTCGTCGCACGAGGTCTCGGACGACGGCCTGACCTACACGTTCACGCTGCGGGACGGCACGACGTTCCAGGACGGCAAGCCGGTCACCGCGGCCGACGTCGTGTGGTCGCTCGAGCAGGTCAAGTCGAACGACTCGTACGTCGACTCCGCCAAGCTCGCGGGCGTCACGTCGATCACCGCGCCGTCCGAGGACTCCGTCGTGCTGCAACTCGCGAAGCCCGACTCCGACCTGCTCTGGAACCTGACCGGCCGCTCGGGCCTGGTGCTCGAGAAGGCCGCGGACAACGACCTGTCCGACAGCGCGAACGGCACCGGTCCGTTCGAGGTGGCCGACTGGAAGCAGGGCGACTCGCTCACCTTCGACCGCAACGAGGACTACTGGGGCACGAAGGCGAAGGTCGCGAAGATCGTCTTCCGCTACATCACGGACCCGTCGACCGCCGTCAACGCGATGGCGAACGGTGACCTCGACGTCCTGAACCCGGTCGACGGCACGCTGCAGAGCCAGCTGCAGGGCAACGCCGACATCGCGCTGCACAGCGGCAAGACGACCGACAAGTACACGCTCGCGTTCAACGACCGCAAGGAACCGTTCACGGACGAGCGCGTGCGCCGGGCCATCCGGCAGGCGATCGACGCGAAGGCGCTCATCAAGGCGATCGGCGGCACCGGCGTGGAGCAGGGCGGCCCGATCCCGGAGCTCGACCCCGGCTACGAGGACCTGACCGACATCGACGCGTACGACCCCGCGAACGCGAAGAAGCTCCTGGCCGCCGCCGGCCAGCAGGACCTGAAGCTGACGCTCACCTACGCGAACATCTACCCGACCACGATCGGCGACGTGCTGAAGTCGCAGCTCGCCGACGTCGGGATCACCCTGACGGTCAAGCGTGTCGACTTCGCCACCTGGCTGTCGTCGGTGTTCCAGGCACCGAAGTCCGGCGAGCGGGACTTCGACCTGTCGATGGTCGACCACGTCGAGGCCCGTGACTTCGGCAACTGGGCGAACCCGGACTACTACTTCGGCTACGACAACGCCGAGGTGCAGGCGCTCTACGCCCAGTCGATCGCCGCGACCGACGAGGCCACGAAGACCGAGGCACTCCGCAAGGCGGCACGCATCGTCAGCGAGGACGCGGCCGGCGAGTGGCTCTACACGGCGACCGAGATCACCGCGGTGCGCTCCGGCGTGACGGGCTTCCCGGTCGACGGCGGGAACTCGCGCCTCGACCTGGCGAAGCTCGCGGTCAAGTGAACCGGAGCGGCCGCGGCGGGGTGTCCGTCCCCGTAGCATCGGTGTCGTGACCCGGTTCCTCATCGGGCGGGTGCTCCTGCTCGTCGTCGGCCTGCTCGTGGCGAGCGTCATCATCTTCGCCACGCTCCGCGTGCTGCCCGGTGACGTCGCCCAGGTCGTCGCCGGCACGCAGTCGACCCCCGCGCAGGTGGAGCAGCTCCGGCAGCAGCTCGGACTCGACCGGCCCGTCGTGGTGCAGTACCTCGACTGGATCGGCGGGGTGTTCCGTGGTGACCTCGGCCGCTCGCTGGTGACGAACGGTGCCGTCGCACCGGAGATCGCGCAGAAGCTCGCGATCACCCTGCCGCTCGCCGCGATGTCCCTGGCGACCGCGCTGGTGATCGGTGTCCCGCTCGGGGTGGTCGCCGCGGTGCTCCGTCGCCGCCCGGGTGGTGCGGTGATCGGGTTCGCGGCGCAGGCCGTCGCCGCCGTGCCCGTGGTGTGGGCCGGCATGCTCCTCGTCGCCCTGTTCGCGGTGACGCTGCACTGGCTGCCGACGCAGGGCTTCCCGCTCGACGGCTGGTCGGAACCCGCGCGGGCGTTCGCGTCGCTCGTGCTGCCCGCGCTGACCATCGGTGCGGTCGAGGGCGCCGTGATCCTCCGGTTCACCCGGTCCGCCACGCTCTCCGTCCTCGACGCCGACCACCTGCGCACCGCCGCCGCCGTCGGACTCACCCGCACGCAGGCGCTGCTCCGCCACGGCCTGCCGAGCGTCGCCCTCACGGTGCTCGCCGTGCTCGGGGTCCAGATCGCCGGGCTGCTCGTCGGTGCCGTCGTCGTCGAGCAGCTGTTCTCGCTGCCCGGGGTCGGTCGGATGCTCGTGACCGACGTCGGCCGCCGCGACATCACGAAGGTGCAGTCGGAACTGCTCGTGCTCACCGGACTCGTGCTGCTCGTCGGGTTCGCCGTCGACGTCGTGCACCGCACCCTCGACCCCCGACAGCGCGAGGTGCAGGGATGATCCGCCGCCTGGTGTCCCGCCCGACCGGGGTCTTCGCCGTCGTCGTGCTCGGCCTGCTGCTCGTGCTCGCCGCCGTGTCGCTCGTCTGGACACCGCAGAACCCGTTCCGCGCCGACCCGTTCCACCAGTGGGAGGGGCCGAGCGCCGCGCACTGGTTCGGCACCGACGCCGCCGGCCGCGACATCGCGAGCTACCTGCTCGCCGGCACCCGCACCACCGTGCTCGTCGCCGTCGGCTCCGGAGTGATCGCGAGCGTCGTCGGCATCGTCCTCACCGCGATCGGTTCGCTCACCGCCCGCTGGGTGCGCGAGGGCACCGCGGTCCTGCTCGACATCCTGGTGGCGTTCCCGACCCTGCTCACCGCGATGCTCCTGACCGCGGTGTTCGGCGGGTCGCTCGGCGTCGTGATCGTCAGCGTCGGGCTGTCCTTCGGCGTGACGATCGCCCGCGTGGCCCGCGGCGAGATCCGGCGGATCGCCCGCAGCGACTACGTGACCGCAGCGCGGGCGTCCGGCGTCGGCGGTGCCGGGGTGCTCTTCCGCCACCTGGTGCCGAACGCGGCGCCGCTGTTCACCGTGCAGCTGTCGCTCGCGATGGCCACGGCCGTGCTCGCGGAGGCCGGGCTGTCCTACCTGGGCTACGGCGCCGGATCGGACACCGCGTCCTGGGGCAGCCTGCTGTCCGACCTGCAGACCTACATCGGGGTGCACCCGTGGAGTGCGACCTGGCCGGGAGCCGCCATCGCGATCGTCGTCGCGGCACTGTCGTTGCTCGGCGACGCGGTGCGTGATGCCTCGGACCCGCGGCTGACGACGAGCGACCGGAGCGCCGACCCGGCGACGACCACCCCGGGGGTGACCGCATGACCGGCCACGCAGCCGGCACCGCCCACGCCACCGCAGCCTCCGGGCTCGAGGTGCGCGGGTTGTCGGTCCGCATCACGGGGCGGACGATCCTCGACGACGTCACCTTCACCGTGCCTCCCGGCCAGCGCGTCGGCGTGATCGGCGCGAGCGGATCCGGCAAGTCGATGACCTCGCTCGCCCTGATGGGCCTGGAGCCCGCCGGCGCCGTCGTGACCGGCAGCGTCCGCCTGGACGGCACCGAACTGGTCGGCCTGCCCGACCGCGAGCGCGCGCGACACCGTGGATCGGGCATCGCGATGGTGTTCCAGGAGCCGGGCACCGCGCTCGACCCGCTGCGGCGCGTCGGCGCGCAGATCGCGGAGCCGCTCCGGTTGCACCGCGGGCTCGACCGACGCGCGGCACGCGCCGCAGCCGTCGACCTGGCGGCGTCCGTGGGCCTGCCCGACCCGGAGTCGCTGCTGCGGCAGTACCCGCACCAGCTGTCCGGCGGGCAGCGGCAGCGGATCTGCATCGCGATGGCGATGGCGGGTGAGCCGTCGTACCTGGTGGCCGACGAGCCGACCACGGCGCTCGACGTCACCACCGAGGCCCGCATCCTCGACCTGTTCGAGCACCTGCCGGCGGGCATGGTGTTCGTCACCCACGACCTCGCCGTGCTGGCGCGCATCGCCGACACCGCCGTGGTGCTCGACGCCGGCCGGGTGGTCGAACAGGGTCGCGTCGCGGACCTGCTCGCCGCACCGCAGCACCCCGCAACGATCGCGCTCGTCGACGCCGCCCGCGCCACCGCCAGGAGGACCGCCCCGTGACCCTCCCCGTCCTCGAGGCCACCGGTCTCCACCGCACCTACCGACTCCCCCGCCGCGGCCCGTTCGAGCCCGGGCCGGTCCGCACCGCCGTCGACGGTGTCGACCTGACGGTCGCCCCCGGCGCACGGCTCGGCATCGTCGGCGAATCGGGATCCGGCAAGTCCACGCTGGTCCGGCTGCTCGCCGGCCTGGAGGCCCCTTCCGCCGGCACCGTCGCCGCCTCCGGCCGTCCGGTGGTCGCGTCCCGGTCCGCGCGTGCGTTGCGCTGGTTCCGTCGCGAGACCGGGGTGGTGTTCCAGGACCCGTACGCGTCCCTCGACCCGCGGATGCGCGTCGGCGCGATCGTCGCCGAGCCGCTGCGGGCCCTGCAGGTCCCGGGGTCGCACGACGACCTGGTCCGTGCCGTGCTGGAGCGCGTCGACCTGCCCGCCGACACGGTCGACCGGTACCCGCACGAGTTCTCCGGCGGGCAACGGCAGCGGATCGCGATCGCCCGCGCCGTGGTGCACTCGCCCCGCATCCTGTTCGGCGACGAGCCGATGAGTGCCCTCGACGTGGTGGTCCGCGCCCGGGTGATCGAGCTGTTCCGGTCGCTCGCCGACGACCTCGGGCTGACGCTCGTGCTGGTGTCACACGACATCGGGGTCGTGCAGCGGTTGTGCGACACGGTCGCGGTGATGTCCGACGGTCGGATCGTCGAGCACGGGCCGGTGTCGCTCCTGGACGCGCCGCAGCACCCGGTGACGCGGGCGTTGGTGGCGGCGGCGCCGGGTGCAGACGTGGAACGACACCGTCGCACCTGCCCGACGCACTCGACGCGCCCGACGGCCTGAGCCGGCGGTGAACGCGGGTCGGGTACACGGGAACCATGAGCGGAGAACTCGACCAGACCGATGCACCGTTCCTCGACGCACTCCGGGACTACCACGCCCGTGACCGCTACGGGTTCTCACCGCCCGGGCACCGGCAGGGCCGCGGGGTCGACGCCGACACCCTCGCGGTGCTCGGCAAGGACCCGTTCCGGGCCGACGTGCTGGCGAGTGGCGGGCTCGACGACCGGAAGTCCTCGAACGGGTACCTGGCCACCGCCGAGGCCCTGATGGCCGAGGCCGTCGGCGCCGACACGGTGTTCTTCTCGACGTGCGGCAGCTCCCTGTCGGTGAAGGCGGCGATGCTCGCGGTGGCCGGGGTGGAGGGCGGGATCCTGGTCAGCCGCGACGCCCACAAGTCAGTGACCGCCGGCCTGGTGTTCTCCGGGTTGCAGCCGTACTGGGTGGAGCCTCGGCTCGACCGTGACCAGGGGATCTCGCACCCGCCGTCCCCCGCCGACTACGTGCGGGTCTGGGACGAGCACCCGGACGCCGCCGCCGCCCTCGTGGTCAGCCCGACGCCGTACGGCACCTGCGCGGACATCGCCGGGATCGCCGAGGTCTGCCACGAGCGGGGCAAGCCCCTCATCGTCGACGAGGCCTGGGGCGCCCACCTGCCGTTCTCGGACCGGCTGCCGTCGTGGGCGATGGACGCCGGGGCCGACGTCTGCGTCACGAGCGTCCACAAGATGGGACTCGGGTTCGAACAGGGATCCGTGCTGCACCTCCGCGGGGACCGCGTCGACCACGACCACCTGTGGGCCTGCGCCGACATGCTCATGACGACGAGCCCGAACGTCCTCGTGTACGCGGGGATGGACGGCTGGCGTCGGCACATGATGCGCGACGGCGCCGCGCTCATCGACCGGACGATCGAGCTCGCCGACCGGACCCGCGACCGCATCGAGGCGATCGCGGGCATCCACGTCCTGCACGACGAACTGCTCGGGGCCGAGGCGTCGCACCAGCTCGACCCGATGCGGATGCTCCTCGATGTCGAACCGCTGGGCATCACCGGGTACCAGGCGCACGACTGGGTCCGAGAGCACCACCGGCTCGACCTCGGGCTCTCCGACCACCGGCACCTCGGCATCGACGTCTCCCTGGCGGACGACGACTTCACGACGAGCCGCCTGCTCGACGCACTGCGCTCGCTCGCCGCGGCAGCACCGGACCTCCCGCAGACGCCGCCCGTCCGGATCCCGGACCCGTCCGGCCTGCTGCTCGAGTCGGTGATGACGCCCCGCGAGGCGTTCTTCGGCGAGGTCGAACTCGTCCCGGCCGAGGACGCAGCGGGACGAATCGCGGCCGAGCAGGTCACGCCGTACCCGCCCGGGATCCCGGCCTTTGTGCCCGGAGAGCGCCTCACCGCCGAGATGATCGACTACCTGCGCAGCGGCCTCCAGGCGGGGATGGTGATGCCCGACCCGACCGACGGCAGCCTCGACACGATCCGGGTGGTGCGCGAGACCAGCTGACCCGCATGGGCCGGCGTCAGCGGATCCCCTGGCGCTGCAGCCAGAGCTCCAGGACCGCGAGCAACCAGAGCGTCGTCCCGCCGACCCTCGTCCGGTACCGCCGCGGATCCCGGAGCAGGGCAGCGGCGGCCTCGGGTCGGACCAGGCCCCGTGCCCGTGCCTCGGGTCCGAGGAGCGCGTCGCGCGCGACCGTGAACACCTCACCGTCCAGGTTCCGGACGGCCGGCACCGGGAAGTACCCCTTCGGGCGGTCCACCACCCCGGCCGGCAGCAGGCGCCGACCGATCGCCTTCAGCACCCCCTTGCCGCCGTCGGCCGCCTTCAGCTCCGGAGGGCACGCAGCGGCCAGGGCGACGAGGTCCTGGTCGAGGAACGGGACCCGTGCCTCCAGGCCGGACGCCATCGTCATGCTGTCCACGCGCTTCACCGGGTCGTCGACCATCAGCACGTGCGTGTCGAACCGGAGTACCGCGTCGAGCGCCGTCTCGGCGCCCGCCGCTCCCAACCGGTCCTGCAGGAGCACGTGGCTGACGTCGGTCGCGGGCAGGATGCCCGGCTCGAGCAGGGCGTGCGCCGTGGCGCTCGGGTCGACGAACGCGTGGGTGAACGCGGCGAGCGCACCGGGCCGGGTCGCCCTGGCAGCGGGCCGGTGGTACTCGTACCCGGCGAACACCTCGTCGGCACCCTGCCCGGACTGCACGACCTTCCGCGACTCGGACACGTGCTGTGCGAGCAGGTGGAACGCTGCGACGTCCTGGGTCGCCATCGGCTCGGTCATCGCGTCCACGGAGTCGAGGAGTGCTGCAGGCAGGGTCGATGCGGGCACGTGGATGCGGGTGTGGTCGGTGGCGAAGTGGTCGGCGACGGCGTCGGAGTACGCGAACTCGTCGCCGGACTCGCCGCCGGCCGCGTCGAACCCGATGCTGTAGGTCCCGGTGGTTCCGGCGCCCTCCTCGGCGAGCAGCGCGACCAGCAGGCTCGAGTCGAGTCCCCCGGACAGCAGGACCCCGACGGGGACGTCCGCGACGAGGCGGCGACGGACGGCGACGCGGAGGGCCTCCTCGACGGCGTCCTCCCAGTCGCGGGCGGTCCAGCCGGTCTGCTGGGGCAGACGTTCGTAGTCGGGTGACCAGTACGTGCGGTCGGTCGTGCGGGTCCGGCCGGTCGTGCCGTCGCGCTCGATCGTCCGCACGGTCGCGGCCGGCAGCTTCTGCACGCCGCGCAGCAGGGTGCGAGGTGCCGGGACGATCGAGTGCCAGCTGAGGTAGTGGTGCAGCGCGACCGGGTCGAGCGCGGTGTCGATGCCCCCGGCCGCGAGGAGCGCGGGCAACGTCGAGGCGATCCGGACGCCACCGTCGACGTCGGCGAGGTACAGCGGCTTGATGCCGAGGCGGTCCCGCGCGAGGACCACGCGCTCGCGGGCGCGGTCCACGAGGACGATCGCGAACATGCCGACGAGGTGGTCCACGAACGCGTCACCCCAGCGGGCGTAGGCGGCGAGGATCACCTCGCTGTCGCTGGTGGTCCGGAACGGGTAGTCGGTCGCGAGGTCACGCCGGAGCTCCTCGTGGTTGTACACGCATCCGTTGAAGACCATCGTGACGTCCTGCACGGCGGATCGCATCGGCTGTGCGGCCCGATCGGACAGGTCGATGACGCTGAGCCGCCGGTGTCCGAGGACGGCCCAGCCGCCGTCCCAGACCTGGCCGCCGTCGGGGCCGCGGTCCTCCATGCACGCCGCCATCCGGTGGACGGCGTCGGCGTCCGCCCGTCCCCCGTCGAACCGCACGTCCGCGGCCAGTCCACACATCCGGTGCCTCCCGTTCCGTGCCGACGGAACTCCGCCCCGCCCTGGCGCTGGTCCAGTCCACACGAGGGCTTGCGCAGAGCGGACGGCGACCCCCGGCGCGGTGCGGGCCCGGCGTCAGGCGGTCCAGGCGGCCGGGTGCCGCCGCTGCCAGCGCAACCGGCGCTCGAGCTGCGCGCCGATCGCGAGCAGGACGCGCTCGCCGCCGGGGCGTCCGATCAGCTGCACGCCCATCGGCAGCCCGCCACCGTCGGGGTGGTCGTCGTCGGTCACGCCGACCGGCAGGGTGATCGCGGGGAGCCCGGACACGTTCGCCATCGACGTCCACGGCGAGTACGCGCACTGTCGGCGGAAGTCCTCGTCCGGGTCGTCGCCGTACCAGCCGAGGGGCCGCGGCGTCATCGCGAGGGTCGGCGTGAGCACCGCGTCGAACCGGTCGAACGCGCCGATGAGCGTCGTCGAGAAGGTGTCGAGCGTCGACATCGCGTCGAGGACCTGTGTGCCGGACAGCGCCTGTCCGCGCGCGACGAGCCACCCCACGAGCGGGGTCAGCGCCGACAGGTCGATGCCGGGCACCTGCGGCAGGCGGGCAGCGGAGCTCTCCCACGCCACCCGGAACGCGTCGGCGTACGGCACCCGGGGCATCCGGACGTCCTCGACGCCGTGCCCGACCTCGCCGAGCACCCGCACGGCGGTCTCCACGGCGGCCCGGGCTGCGGGGTCGACGACCACGTCGACGGTGTCGTCCCATGGTGAACCGTCGAGCACCCCGACGACGAACCGGCCCTCGCCGCGGACGGCGGCCGCGGTGAACGGCCCCTCGCCGACGTCGGGGGTGACGAGGGCGTACGGCGACGGTTCCGGCAGCCCGGTCGGCGCGACCAGCGCGTCGAGCAGCATGCCCGCGTCGGCGACGGAACGGGTGAGCGGCCCGGCCACGGACAGGCCGCCGACGCCGGAGCGGCCGGGCATCGACGGCACGCGGCCGCGGCTCGGCTTCAGGCCGACGAGTCCGGTCGCCGCGGCGGGGATCCGCACCGATCCGCCGCCGTCCGAACCGACCGCGGCGGGCACGAGTCCGGCGGCGACGGCGACGGCCGCACCGCTCGACGACCCGCCCGGCGCGCGCGTGGTGTCGTAGGGGTTCCGCGTCACGCCGAGCCGGGTCTCGGACGACGAGGACATGCCGAACTCCGGTGAGGCGGTCTTGCCGAGGCTGACGGTGCCGGCCGCGTCGAGCGCGGCGACGAGCGGGTGGTCGGCCGACGCGGGCCGCTCCGGCAGGCTCGCGGTGCCGTTCCGCGTGGGGACCCCGGCGCGGTCGTACAGGTCCTTGTCGGCGGACGGGAGGCCCCACAACGGTCTCGACGTCGGTACCAGGTGGCCGAGGCGATCGGCTCGGGCCCGGGCCGCGTCCGCGGTGACCGTCACGAAGGCGCCGAGTCCGGCGTCCAGGCGTTCCACGCGGGCCAGGTAGTGCTCGGTGACCTCGAGGGCGGTCGCCTCGCCCCGGCGGATCCAGTCCCAGAGTTCCTGTGCGGAGAGGTGGTGGAGTTCGAACACGGCTCCGAGCCTAGGCGGCGGTGGCCCGTATCCTTCGACGGTGGACACCACTCTCCCCTCCGGCACGACGAAGCGCCGGATCGAACTCCGGCTCGTCCGGCCCCTGTTCGCCTGGTTCGCCCGGCCGACCGTCACCGTCGACGGGGTGGGGCACCCGGCCCAGTGGGGCACCGGCACGTGGGCGGTGCGGGACGACGGCGACACGGTGATCGGTGTGTACCTGTTCAACCGCGCGTGGCGGTTCGGGGCGGCATCGGTGTCGGTCGGCGGCGCGACGGCGCTCGAGTACCGGGGTGGGCTGCTGCCGGTGGGTGCGGGTCGGTTGGTGCAGCGGGGCTGAGGGTCGCGTCGGGCCGGGCGGGGTCTGCTCGGGCGGCTACTCGAACATCTCGGCGAGGAGCGCGTGCGGGTCACCGTCGACCACGTGCGCCGATCGTCGCTCCGGCCAGTGCGTCGTGGCGTCGTCCGGCCAGCAGGGCACGACGTGGAGGTGCAGGTGCGGCACGCTCTGACCGGCGTCCGCGCCCGATGCCTGCAGCACGACGGTCCCGGTCGCACCGAGCGCCCCCTTCATCGCACGGGCGACGCGCTGCGCCAGGGCCGTGGTGGCGGTGAGTGCCGTGGGCCCGGCGGTGAGCAGGTCAGCGGTGTGCTCGACCGGCACGACCACGGTGTGGCCGGGAGCGAGTGCCGAGTCGGGCAGGGGTGCGAAGGCGACGGCGTGCTCCTCGCGTTCGACCCACGTCGCGGGTTCGTCACCGGCGATCACGGCACAGAAGACGCAGGAGTCCATCGACCCAGTCTGCTGCACCGGGGGTACCCGCTCCGCGTGGGACGATGGGCGCATGACCGCCACGCTCGTCGCCAAGGGCCTGTCCGGCGGGTACGCCGCTCGCACGCTGTTCGACTCCCTCGACCTGACGGTGGCGCCCGGCGACGTGATCGGGGTCGTCGGCGTGAACGGGGCCGGCAAGTCCACGCTGCTCCGGCTGCTGGCCGGGGTCGACGAGCCGCTGGCCGGCACGGTGTCCCTGGCGCCGACGGACGCGTTCGTGGGGTGGCTCCCCCAGGAGCACGAGCGCATCGTCGGCGAGACCGTCGCGGCGTACCTCGGGCGGCGGACCGGCTGCACCGAGGCGACCGTGACGATGGACGCAGCCGCGGCGGCGCTCGGGGACCCCGACGCCGGCGACGCAGCGGCCGACCGGTACTCGGCGGCGCTCGACCGCTGGCTCGCCGCGGGGGCCGCGGATCTGGAGGACCGGATCCCGGCGGTGCTCGCCGACCTCGGCCTGGAGCCCGGCACCGGCGACTCCCGAGCGGACGGCGTCGGCCCGGACTCCCTGATGACCGCGCTCTCCGGCGGGCAGGTCGCCCGCGTCGGGCTCGCCGCGCTGCTGCTGTCGCGGTTCGACATCGTCCTGCTCGACGAGCCGACCAACGACCTCGACCTGGACGGCCTCGACCGGCTCGAGGCGTTCGTGCGCGGACTGCGCGGCGGAGTGGTGCTCGTCAGCCACGACCGTGAGTTCCTGGCGCGCTCGGTGACCTCGGTGCTCGAGCTCGACCTGGCGCAGTCGTCGAACCGGCTGTTCGGCGGCGGGTACGACTCGTTCCTCGAGGAGCGCGAGATCGCCCGGCAGCACAAGCGTGACGCGTACGACGAGTTCGCGTCGACGAAGGCCGACCTGGTCTCGCGGGCACGGACGCAGCGCGAGTGGTCGAGCCAGGGTGTGCGGAACGCCATGAAGAAGAGCCCGGACAACGACAAGATCCGCCGTCGTGCCGCCTCGGAGTCGAGCGAGAAGCAGGCGCAGAAGGTCCGGCAGATGGAGTCCCGCATCGCCCGGCTCGACGAGGTCGAGGAGCCGCGCAAGGAGTGGCAGCTCGAGTTCACGATCGGCAGCGCACCCCGGTCGTCGGCCGTCGTCGCGACGTTGTCGAACGCCACGTTCACCCAGGGCGACTTCACCCTCGGCCCGGTCTCGCTGCAGGTCGACGGCGGTGACCGGATCGGCATCACCGGCCCGAACGGCGCCGGCAAGTCCACCCTGCTGCGGGCGCTGCTCGGCAAGCAGGCGCCGACGACGGGCACGGCCTCGCTCGGGTCCAGCGTCGCGGTCGGCGAGGTCGACCAGGCGCGTGCGGCGTTCACCGGTGACCAGCCCCTGGCAGCGGCGTTCGAGGCGATCGTCCCCGAGTACACGACCGCCGACGTCCGGACGCTGCTCGCGAAGTTCGGGCTGAAGGCGGACCACGTCGGCCGACCTGCCTCGGCGCTCTCCCCCGGCGAGCGCACCCGGGCCGGACTCGCGCTGCTGCAGGCCCGCGGGGTGAACGTGCTCGTCCTCGACGAACCGACCAACCACCTCGACCTCACCGCGATCGAGCAGCTCGAGCAGGCGCTGGAGTCCTACGACGGGACCCTGCTGCTCGTCACACACGACCGGCGCATGCTGGAGACCGTCCGACTCGACCGGCAGTGGCGGGTCGAGGGCGGCACCGTCACCGAACGCTGACGGGTCTACCGAGGGGGAAGCACCATGCGACGCAACACCTGGATCGCGACGACCGCCGGGGTGGTGGTGCTCGCCGTCGCCGCCGTCGTGGTGGGCGTGACCCTCGGGGCGCCGGCACCGGAGCCGACCCGTGCGGCCCGGGCCACGACGACACCGACCCCGAGCGCCACACCGACCGCGTCCCCGAAGCCGACGCTCGCGGCCGTCCCCGCTGCACCGTCCGACGCGACCCTGGCCGCGCTGCCGTTGGCGTTCCACGACGCCGTCGTGCCGCAGTTGCTCGACGGCGGGGACGTGGAGCCCGAGGACACGTGGCAGATCGCGACCCCGCGCACGCAGCTCGTCGCCCTGTACGCGAGCCCGTCGAGCCGCGCCCGGCCGGTGGCGACCCTGTCCCACCTGGTGTCGACGATCAACCGACCCGCGGCGACCGCGGTGTGGGGTCGTTCCCCCGGCCGGGACGGCGGGATGCTCCTGGTGTCGACGCCGTCCCGCAACCGCACCCCCGGAGACGGCGGCGACCCGGACGCGCCGAGCGCGACGTTCGCCTGGGCCCGGGCCGCCGACTTCACCGTGACGCGCACCGACCGGATGATCACGGTCGACGTCGCCGCCAGCACGGTGTCCGTCGTCACCCGGAAGGGCAAGATCACCGCCACCGAGACCGCGCGGCTCGGGACGCCGGAGGACCCCACACCGACCGACACCGCCACCTACGTCGAGGCGGCGTACGTCGACACCCGCGTCGCGTACACGCAGGGCAACCCGATCATCCTGACCGGGGCGCACTCGTCCCGGATCCCGTCGTACGGCGGCAACGCGGCGCTGACCGCGTTGCACTACTACCCGGACCCGACCGGCAGCTCGCACGGCTGCGTCCGGATCTCGGCGGAGATGACGAAGACGCTCGCGGCGCTGCCCGTCGGCACCCCGATCCGGTTCAGCTGAGCCCGGGTCCGCTGAGACTGGGTCAGTGGAACGGGCAGCGGCCCCGGACCTCGCCACCCGAGGCCGGCTTCGTCGGCAGCCGGCGACGGTCGACCTGCAGCCCGTCGTCGAGGATCGTCAGCCGCGGGTCGCTCAGCACCGAGACCGCGGCCGCGAGTGCGGCGACGGCGACCTTCTCGCCGGGGCACCGGTGTCCCGTGGCGACGTCGGCGCCGCCGTGCGGGACGAACGTCGTGATGGACTCGTAGTCGTCCGCGCCGAGGAACCGCGACGGGTCGAACTCGCCGGCGCGGTCCCACGAGCGCTCGTCGGTGTCGGTCCCGGTGATGTCGAGCACCACGCGCCCGCCGGCGGGCAGGTGTTCGCCGTCGAGCTCGACGTCCGTGGTGGCCCAGGCGGGCAGCATCGGCACGAACGGCGCCGTCCGGCGAATCTCCTGCGCGAAGGCGACGGAGAGCGGGCCGTCGACGCGCGGACCGACGGCGAGCGGACCGTCGACGCGCGGGCCGTCGACGCGCGGCCCGTCAGCGATGTCGGCCGCCGCGCTCTCGGCGGCGATCCGTTCCCGCCACTCCGGCCGGTCGTGCAACTCCTTCGCCGCGAACGCCACGAACCGGGCCACCGCGATGGCCGGCCGGATGCTGTTCTGCAGTTCGATGCCGGCCAGCCGCGCCGGCAGCAGCGCCCCGGAGGGGTCCCGGTGCCACGCCCACTCGTGCAGGGCGGTGTGCGGCTCGGGGGTCAACCGGCCACCGCGCACGGCCTCGACCAGCCGCCGGGCATGCCGGTCCGACCAGTGCCGGTTCAGGACGGCCTGCAGGTACTCCGGTGAGTACGGCACCCCGAAGCCGTCGACGACCTGGGCGAGCCGCGCCGCCCAGCGGGTCTTCGCCGCCGGCGTCCCCGGCAGCCCGGCCCACCGCATGACGGCGCGGCCGATCGCACCGACGGCCGCGTCGTACGCCGACCGGGTGCCACCGGTCAGCCACGCGTCGCGTTCGGTCGCCCAGTCGTGGGTCAGCAGGGGTGCGAGGCGCCGGACCTGCTCGTCCTCGTACGCGACGTCGACGAACGTCGCCTTGCGGTGGTGGTGCTCCGCCCCGTCGAGACTGTGCACCGAGCCGACGCCGAAGAGCGTCCGCTGCACGATCGCCGGCATCGCGCCGTGGCGTGCCGTGCGGTCGCCGTCGTAGAACAGCCCGACGCCCTCGGCACCACGCACGAGCAGCGCCGGACGTCCGAGCAGTCGGAAGCCCACCGCCCGCGCCCCCGGACGGGTCCGGCGCCACAGGTGGGCGCCGAACCCGTAGCCGCGGGTCAGGAGCGAGAGGGAGTCGTCGATCGCCATGCGGCCATGCTGCCGAGCGCCGCCCGATCAGGCTCTCGGGATCCGGACCAGCCCGAGCCGCGCCACGACCTCGGCGCTCTCCTCTTCCGGGGTGCGGTCGGCAGCGATCGTCAGGTGGGCCTCGTCGGACTGCGGCGGCTCGAGCGTGGCGAGCTGCGACTGCAGCAGCGACGTCGGCATGAAGTGCCCGGAACGCTGCGACATCCGCTCCTCGATGAGGGCACCGTCACCGGCCACGTGCACGAACACCACCCCGGGGGCCCGCAGCACGTCGCGGTACGAGCGCTTCAGGGCCGAGCAGGTCACGACGCCGTTCGTGCCGGCGTCCAGGTGTCCGCGGATCCAGCCGGTGACGACGTCGAGCCACGGCCAGCGGTCCTCGTCGGTGAGCGGGGTGCCGGCGTGCATCTTGTCGACGTTCGCCGGCGGGTGCATCGCGTCGCCCTCGGCGAACTCCCACCCGACCTGCTCCGCCACCATGGCGGCGACGGTCGACTTGCCGGACCCGGAGACCCCCATCACCACGAGGACGCGGGCGTCCAGCCCGGCGTCGGCCGCCCCGGCAGCTGCGGCCGCACCGAGGTCTGCTGCGCCGCTCATCGGATGAACACCCCGGCCAGCAGGACCCCGAGCAGACCGAACACCGAGATGAGGCACTCGAGCACCGTCCACGTCTTGAACGTCTGCCCCACCGTGGTGCCGAGGTACCCCTTCACCAGCCAGAACCCGGCGTCGTTCACGTGCGACAGGAACACCGACCCGGCTCCGATCGCGAGCACGAGCAGCGACGTCATCGGCGTCGACAGGTCGGCGGCGATCGGCGCCATGATGCCGGCGGCGGTCACGGTGGCGACCGTGGCCGACCCGGTCGCCACGCGGACCAGTGCCGAGACGACCCAGGCGACGAGCAGCACCGAGACGCCGGAGTCCTTGACGGCGTCGGCGATCACGCCGCCGATGCCGGTGTCGATGAGCACCTGCTTGAAGCCACCGCCGGCACCGACGATGAGCAGCACCCCGGCGATCGGGGGCAGCGCGCTCTCGAGCGACTTCGACACCGCCGATCGGTCCATGCCACCGCCGATCGCGAAGAAGACCATCGCGTAGACGGCCGCGATGCCGATGGCGATCATCGGCGAACCGAGGAAGTCGAGCAGGCTCACCCACGAGCCGGCGGCGTCGGGGGCGGTGGCCTCTCGAATCGCCTGGGCGAGCATGAGCACGACCGGCAGCAGGATGCCGATCAGGGCGACGGTGAACGACGGGCTGCGCGGCTCGCTGATGACGCGCGTGAAGTCGCTCTTGCCGTTGGGCAGGGATGCGGTGTCCTGCGTGGCGGGGCCGCGCCGGGCCTCCCGACCGGGGTGCGCCGGGTCGTCGGCGAAGGCGGCGGACCCGGAACCCGACCCCGAGGCGGGGCCGGCGGTGGCGACCGCGCCACGCGACCCGAACATGTCGGGGACGGGGATGTCGACCCAGCGGGCCGCGAACCGGGCGAAGAGCGGCCCGGCCAGGACGATCACCGGGATCGCCAACACGATGCCGAAGGCGAGCGTGGTGCCGAGATTCGCACCGACGGTGGAGATCGCGACGAGCGGGCCGGGGTGGGGCGGGACGAACGCGTGCATCGTCGACAGGCCGACCAGGGCGGGGACGGCGATCTTCATGATCGGCACCTCGCTCCGCTTGGCGACCAGCACGATGATCGGGATGAGCAGGACGAGCCCGACCTCGAAGAACATCGGCAGCCCGATGAGCGCCCCGATCAGGGCCATCGTCCACGGCAGGGCAGCCTTCGACGACCTCCGCACCAGGGTGTCCACCACGCGGTCCGCCGCGCCGGAGTCGACGAGCATCTTGCCGAACATCGCCCCGAGCCCGACCAGGATGCCGACGCTCGTCATGGTCGCGCCGAAGCCGTCGCCGAAGCTCGTGACCGCCTTGTCGGGCGCCAGGCCCGCGCCGATGCCGACGCCGAGCGCGCCGATCGTGAGCGCGATGAAGGGGTGCACCTTGAGCCAGGTGATGAGCGCGATGATCACCACGATGCCGGCGAGCGCCGCGATGATCAGCTGCGGGATCGAACCGGACGGGTCGACCGTCTCGGTGGTGCCACCCGCGGCGAACAGGTGGTCCGGGAGAGCGTGAGGCATCAGCGCCCCTTCCTGGAGTCGCTGCTGCGCGGCTCCGTCGCCTTCGTGTCGAGGGTGGACTGGCGCGAAGAACGCCGACCCTCAATAATCTGATTAATCAGACTATACGACGTCGCCCCGCGCGCCAACCGCCCGTCCCCGGAGTCTGCCGCTTCGATGGGACCGGCGTCACGACGACCGCGTGACCCGTACTGCACGGAGGAAACGATGCCCACCGCACGCGGACTGCACGCCCACGTGCTCGACACCCTGGGCCAGCGGATCGTCGACGGCGACCTGCCCACGGGTTCCGTCGTGCGACCCGAGCTGGTCGCCGACGAGTTCGGGGTGTCCCGCTCGGTCGTCCGCGAGGCCCTGCGCGTCCTGCAGTCCCTCGGCCTGGTCGAGCCCCGGCAGCGGGTCGGCACGCTCGTCCGCGACATCACCGCGTGGGAGCTGCTCGCCCCCACCGTGATCCGGTGGCGCGGTACCTCACCGGCGTACTTCGTGCAGCAGCGCGAGCTCGTCGAGCTCCGACTCGGCGTCGAACCGGTCGCGGCGTCCCTGACCGCCGGCTCCGATGGTGCTGACGCCGTGCTCGCCGCCGCCGAGGACATGCTCGACGCCTGCGGACGCGAGGACAGTCGCGCCTACCTGGAGGCCGACGTCCGCTTCCACCGCGCCCTGCTCACCGGGTCGGGGAACGCCGTGTTCGCACACTTCGCCGGCACGGTCGAGGCGCTGCTCCGCACCCGCACGTCGGAGTCGCGCGACCCCATCACGCGCTGGACGCGCGAGGCGGCGCTCCGGCACCAGGCGGTCGGGCGCGCAGCGGTCGAGGGTGACGCGGACGCCGCCGCTGCGGCGGCCACCGCGCTGCTCCGTGTGACGCGCGACGAGTTCATCACCGAGGCGCCGGCAGGCTGACGCGACCGGGCGACGGCCTGGAGGCGCGTGCCGGGGCCGCCACGGGCCTCCCGTCCGCCCCGCGGCCGCGTCTCGAGCGTGAGGGACGTCCGTCAGGTCCGGCGCGTCGGTATCGGTGCAGGCTCCGTCAGCGTCGTCGCGCGAACAGCCGCGGGCCGCGCAGGCGGAGCCGCATCGTGACGGTGCCGAGCCAGCGGTCGTACTTGTAGCCGACCTTGCCCATCCGGCCCACTTCCTCGAAGCCGAGCCGCTCGTGCAGCCGGATCGACGCCTCGGCCTGGCGGTCCGCGATGACGGCGACGACCTCGCGCACGCCGGCCGACCGGCACTCGTCGAGCAGCGCCTCCATCAGCGCGCGGCCGAGCCCCTTGCCACCGGACGCGGCGCCGAGGTAGATCGAGTCCTCGACGACGTGGTTCGAGCGGTCCCGCGGGTTCCACGCGTCGACCAGGGCGTACCCGAGGATCTGCCCGGCGGGGTTCTCCGCCACCAGGAACGGCAGGCGGCGCTTCCGGATGTCGTCGTAGCGCTTCTTCCACGCGGCGTACGTGAACGCCGCCGGGTCGAAGGTCACCGACGAGTTGCGGACGTAGTGCGTGTGGATCTCGCGCACGTGGGGCAGGTCCCCCACCTCGGCCGCACGGATGCGGTACTCGAAGGCCGTCTCGGCCGCCGCCGGGGCACGCAGGTGTCGCGGCAGGACCCGCCGTCGCTGGTATTCCTCCTCGAGCACGTGCCGAGCCTACTGAGCGGGCAGCGTCCAGTCGACGGGCGGTGCGCCCTGCGACTCGAGCAGCGCGTTCACCTGCGAGAACGGGCGGCTGCCGAAGAACCCGCGCGACGCGCTGAGCGGGCTCGGGTGGGCCGACGCGACGACCGGGGTGTCGCCGAGGAGCGGTCGCATCGAACCGGCCTGGGCGCCCCAGAGCACGGCGACGAGCGGGGTGCCACGGGCGACCAGGGCGCGGACGGCCTGGTCCGTCACCGATTCCCAGCCCTTGCCGCGGTGGCTGCCGGCCTCGCCCGCCTGCACGGTGAGCACCCGGTTGAGCAGCAGGACGCCCTGGTCGGACCACGCCCGCAGGTCACCGTGTTGCGGGGGCGTCACCCCGAGGTCGTCGGCGAGCTCGCGGTAGATGTTCGCCAGGCTCCGCGGCACCGGACGGACGGCCGGGTCGACGGCGAAGGACAGCCCGATCGGGTGGCCCGGCGTCGGGTACGGGTCCTGCCCGACGACCAGCACCTTGACGGCGTCGAACGGGCTCGTGAACGCGCGGAGCACGTCGCCGCCGGCGGGCAGGTAGTGGCGACCGGCTGCGGTCTCGTCGCGGAGCCACTCGCCGATCCGGTGCACGTCGGGCTCGACCGGCGCGAGGGCATCCGCCCAGCCGGGGTCGACCAGGTCGGCCAGTGGCCGTGGTTCCACGTCGGCTAGGCGCCCATGGTGGCGACGGCCACCGACTCCTCGCCGGCCATCACACGCCAGACGCTGCCGGTCCCGCGGACCTCGAGCGCGCCCTCGCCGACGACGAGCGTGGTGTCCTCGTCGATCGCGAGTCCGGCGGTGACGAACTCGGCCTCGGCGCTGGCGATGAGCCGCGCGAGCGTGCCGGCCTGCACCGCGTGCACGTCGATGGTCAGGTCGACCAGGCCGAGACCCTCGCGGAGCTCGACCTCGTCCAGCCCCTCGGACGCCGCCTCGGGGCAGATCTCGACGCCGCCGATGCGCCAGCCGCCCACCAGGGCGCGGTCGGCGGCGATCATCGCACCGGCCGAGTAGCCGAGGTAGGGCAGCCCGTCGGAGACGAGCAGCCGGAGCTGGTCGACGAGCGGGGCGATCGCCGCCAGGTAGTCGGGGGTGACACCGCCGCCGATCACCAGGGCGTCGACGTCGCTCAGGACGGTGGTGTCGAAGACCTGACCGGCCGCGACCTCGGTGACGAGCACCTCGGCTGTGCGCGGGCCGCCGAGGACCTCGGCGATGTCGGCGGTCGACGACGGGCTGCCGCCGTCCGGGCCCGCCACGGAGAGCAGGGCGATGCGCGGGACGCTCCGGCCCACCGCTGCCGAACGGGCGGTGGCCTCGGCGAGGAACGGTGCTGCGGCGTCCGAGGCGGCGAAGAGACCGCCCCCGACCAGGTGGATGCTCACGACTCGGCCGTCACGGGGGCGAGGGCGCTCCACGGGAACGTGATCCAGCCGTCGACCCGGCGCCACACGTGGTCGGGCTCGAGGACCGTGCCGGGCTTCGAGTACAGGCAGGCGCTCCGGACGTCGGCACCGGCGTTCCGGATGATGTCGACCACCAGGCGCAGGGTGCGGCCGGAGTCCGACACGTCGTCGACGACGAGGACCCGCTTGCCGGCCAGGCTCGGGGCGTCGAGGGCGGGGGCGAGCACGACCGGCTCCTCCAGCCGCTGCTCGACGTCGGTGTAGAACTCGACGTTGATCGAGCCGCACTCCTTGGTGCCGAGGGCGTACGCGACGGCGCCGGCGATGATCAGTCCGCCGCGGGCGACGGCGACGACGACCTCGGGCTCGAAGCCGCTGGACAGGACGTCCTTGGCGAGCAGGCGTGCGGCGTCACCGAACTCGAGCCAGCCGAGTACCTCGGGCCCGCTCGTCACGGTCACGGTGGACGGAGCCGCGGGCTCGGGTTCGCTGCTGATCGGCATCCGACCACGGTACCGGCAGGGAGCCCGCGCCCGCGACCCGCGCCCGCCGCCCGGGCGCTGCGCGGGTCCGGCGCGGGGGCAGTACGGGGGCGGTGCGGGGTCGGGCGCGAGTCCGGCGCGAGTCGGCTCAGCGGGGCGTCAGCGGGCCGCGCGCCAGCTTGTGCTGCGCCGACTGCGCCACCGGACGGATCGTCACGAGGTCGAGGTTCACGTGTGCCGGCAGCTCCACCGCGTGCACGATCGCCTCGGCGACGTCGTCGGCCACGAGCGGCTCCGGCACGTCGTCGTACACCGCGGCGGCCTTCTGCTCGTCGCCACGGAACCGGGTGAGTGCGAACTCGTCGGTCTTCACCATGCCCGGCGCGATCTCGACGACCCGGATCGGCTCGCCGTTCAGCTCGAGCCGGAGCGCGCCGACCAGGGCGTGCTCGGCGAACTTCGCGGCGTTGTAGCCGCCACCGTTCTCGTACGCGACGAACCCGGCGGTGCTGGTCACCGTGACGATGTCGGCGCTCCCGGACTCCCGAGCCCGGTCGCGCAGGTGCGGCAGCAGCGCGGAGACGACCCGCTTCGTGCCGATCACGTTGACCTCGAACATGGCGCGCCAGTCGTCGACGTCGGACTCCTCGACGCTCGCCGAACCGAACGCCCCACCCGCGTTGTTCACGAGCACGTCGGCACCGCCGAGGTGCGCGACCCGCGCGGCGAGCGCCGCGACGTCGTCGGCGTCCGTGATGTCGGCGACCAGGGTGTCGGCCCCGGTCTCCGCGGCGAGCGCCTCCAGCTTCGCGGCGCGGCGGGCCACGGCGAGCACGTCCCAGCCCCGCGACCGGAACAGCCGGACGGTGGCCGCCCCGATGCCCGAGCTCGCTCCGGTGACGACTGCGCGCCGTGCTGCCATGTGATCTGCCTCCTGCGTCGGTGACCGGGCGTGTGGTTGCCCGGTCCGCCCACCGTACCGAGCGGGACGGTTCCGGCACCGCACCGGGCCGTCCAGATCACGATCCGGTAACGTGACCGACGATGACGACGGATGCCGCCCCTCCCGCCCCCTCGGCCCCGGCGACGCAGCTCGAGCCCGGCCGAGCCCCGCGCCGGATCCCGATGTGGGACACCGCGCGGTTCGTCGCGGTCACGCTCGTGGTCATCGGGCACGCGATCCAGCGGCAGACGCCGGCGAGCGAGCACGCCCTGGCGCTCTACACGTTCATCTACGCGTTCCACATGCCGGCGTTCGGTGTGATCAGCGGCTACTTCTCGTCGGCGGACACCCCGACGGCGAAGCGGATGCGGCGGACGATCACGGACATCGTCGTGCCGTACATCATCATGCAGACGATCTGGACCGTGGTGCAGGGCATCGTCGAGGGCGGCAAGGACTTCAACCCGACGAAGCCGACGTGGACCCTGTGGTTCCTGCTGGCCCTGGGCATCTTCAAGCTGATCCTGCCGTACCTGGCGCAGCTGCGGTGGCCGCTGTTCTGGGCGGTCGTGTTCAGCATCGGCGTCGGCTACTTCGACAACGTCGACTCCACGCTCTCGCTGTCCCGCGCGATCAGCCTGCTGCCGTTCTTCCTGCTCGGGTGGCAGGTCAAGCAGTGGGGCGTCTTCGACCGCTGGTACGAGGCGACCCGTCGCGCGGTCGTCCGGGTGCGGATCGCCGCCGTCGTGGTGTTCGCCGCGTGGGCGGTGTCGTGCGCGGTCTGGATCCCGCAGTTCAAGGAGTTCGACCTGCACCACTGGTTCTTCTACGACGACTCCTACTCGGGGCTCGGCGAGGACGCCTGGTGGGCGGGTGCGGTGCGCTTCGGCCTGATGCTGCTCGCGACCCTGCTGACGGCGTCGTTCCTGGTGCTCATCCCCCGTCGGAACGTCTGGATCACCCGGTTCGGCGCGGCGACGATGTACGTCTACCTGCTCCACACGTTCGTGCTCTACCCGATCCGGGAGTCCGGCGTCCTGGCCGGCGAGCACTCGGCATGGCCGTTCGTGCTCCTCATGGTCGTCATCGCGTGCGCCGTCAGCCTCTTCCTGGCGCAGCCCTTCGTGCGGCGCGGGATGCGGTGGCTGCTCGAGCCGAAGGTCGACTGGCTGTTCCGCCGCGACGGGTGAGGGCCGTCCACGAACGGTGCGAGGTTCCGTCCGTGGTGCAGGGGGCGCAGGCTCGCACCGAGTCCGCAACCTCGCACCACAGGTGACCTCGCACGGTGCGACCCGGCGTCGCGCTCCGCGGACGGGAGGCCCGGGGCGCGTCGGGCGCGCGCGTTACGTCCCGAGGCGGGTGCGGTGGTGCGGGCCCGGCCACCTGCGTACCGTGACACCCGACGCACAGCCGCGCCGCGCCTCCAGGCCGAGCGCAGGGCGACCCGACGACCAGCCGCACCGGACAGGAGCACCAAGATGACCGAGCACGACGCCGCGCAGTGGCAGTTCGAGACCACCCAGGTCCACGCCGGCGCGCAGCCGGACCCGACCACCGGGGCCCGAGCGACGCCGATCTACAAGACGACCTCGTACGTCTTCGCGAACTCGGACGAAGCGCGCGACCTGTTCGCGCTCGCCAAGCCGGGCAACATCTACTCCCGGATCATGAACCCGACGAACGACGTCGTCGAGCAGCGGATCGCCGCGCTCGAGGGCGGCTCCGGGGCCCTGCTCGTCGCGTCCGGCCAGGCTGCCGAGACCTACGCGGTGCTGAACATCGCCGGGGCGGGTGACCACATCGTCTCGTCGTCGTCGATCTACGGCGGCACGTACAACCTGTTCAAGTACACGCTGGCGAAGCTCGGCATCGAGACGACGTTCGTCGAGGACCAGGACGACCTCGAGGAGTGGCGCCGCGCCGTCCGCCCGAACACGAAGCTGTTCTTCGCCGAGACCATCGGCAACCCGAAGATCAACGTCCTCGACATCACGGGCGTCAGCGACGTCGCCCACGAGTCCGGCGTCCCGCTGATCGTCGACAACACGATCGCGACGCCGTACCTGATCCGTCCGTTCGAGCACGGCGCCGACATCGTGGTGCACTCGGCCACGAAGTTCCTCGGTGGCCACGGCACGGTCATCGGCGGGATCATCGTCGACGGTGGGAAGTTCGCCTGGTCGCAGCACGCCGACCGGTTCCCGGAGTTCAACACGCCCGACCCGTCGTACCACGGCGCGGTCTTCGCCGAGGCGGTCGGCAACGAGCTCGCCTACATCGTGAAGGCCCGGGTCCAGCTGCTCCGCGACCTCGGTGCGTCGAACTCGGCGGACACGGCGTTCGCGCTGCTGCAGGGCATCGAGACCCTGTCGCTCCGCATCGAGCGGCACGTGTCCAACGCGCAGGAGATCGCGGAGTGGCTCGACCAGCACCCGGACGTCGCCACGGTCGCCTACGCCGGGCTGCCGACGTCGCCCTGGTACGCGGCCGCGAACCGGTACGCGCCGAAGGGCGTCGGCGCCGTGCTGTCGTTCGAGCTCAAGGGCGGGGTCACCGCGGGCAAGGCGTTCGTCGACAACCTGCAGCTGTTCTCGCACCTGGCGAACATCGGCGACGTCCGCTCGCTCGTCATCCACCCGGCGTCGACCACGCACTCGCAGCTCACCCCCGAGCAGCAGCTCACCACCGGGGTGACGCCCGGCCTGGTGCGCCTGTCGGTCGGCATCGAGAACATCGCCGACCTGAAGGCCGACCTCGAGGCCGGGCTCGCCGCGGCCCGGGCGATCGCGCAGGAGAGCCAGCGCGCGTAGGGCCCGCGCGGCCTGCCTGCCTGCCCGCGTGCGTGCCTGCCGATGCGCGTGCATGTTGCGACGTCCCACGTGTCGACCGACGCGTGGGACGTCGTTCGTTGCACACGCATCCGGTACGTGCGCATGGTGCGACGATCCACGAGTCGAACAACGCGCACGATGTCGGAACATGCGCGCGCACGGAACGGCGAGCACGGCCGGAAGGCCGGCCACGCGCCGGGCGTGACGTAACACGGCGGCGGCGACCCGCGCCTCCCGGCAGACTGGACGCACGATGGACTGGCAGACGACCCCCGAGGACTCCGTGCCGTCCACCCTGGTGCCCGGCACCGAACTCGGCACCCTCGGCAAGCCGCCCGTGACCGGTGCCTGGCGTCCCGGTGACCACCCGGGTGCACGCCACTTCGAGTCGCTCGGCGAGCAGTGGGTGCGCGGCGGTCGCCTGCCGTCCGTGCGCGTGGCGTACGAGACGTGGGGCACGCTCAACGCCGCCCGTGACAACGCGGTGCTCGTCCTGCACGCACTGACCGGGGACTCGCACGTGACGGGTGCCGCCGGCCCGGGCCACCGCACCGCCGGCTGGTGGGGCGACGTCGTCGGCCCCGGCCGGGCGATCGACACCGACCGGTGGTTCGTGATCGCGCCGAACATGCTCGGCGGCTGCCAGGGCACCACCGGGCCGTCGTCGGTGTCGCCGTCGGGCGCGGAGTGGGGCTCGCGGTTCCCGTTCGTCACGGTGCGCGACCAGGTCGAGGTGCAGGCGCAGCTCGCCGACCGGCTCGGCATCGAGACCTTCGCGGCCGTCGTCGGCGGGTCGATGGGCGGCATGCACGCCCTCGAGTTCGCGGTCTCGCACCCGGCGCGCGTGCAGCGGCTGGCGGTCCTCGCGTCGACGGCACAGACCACCGCCGACCAGATCGCGGCGAACTCGCTGCAGCGGGCGGCGATCCAGATGGACCCGGCGTTCGCGGGCGGCGACTACTACGAGGCCGACACCGGCGAGGGGCCGCACCGCGGACTGTCGTTGGCACGGCGGATGGCGCTCATGACTTACCGGGCCTCGGACGAGCTGAACAGCCGCTTTGCGCGGTCCTGGCAGAGCGACGTCTCACCGCTCGGCGACGACGGACGGTTCTCGGTGGAGAGCTACCTCGACTTCCACGGCAACAAGTTCACCCGGCGGTTCGACGCCTCGAGCTACGTGACGCTGACGTACGCGATGGACTCGCACGACGTCGGTGCCGGGCGCGGCGGGGTCTCCGCGGCACTCGGGCTGGTGACCGCGCGGACCCTGGTCGTGGGCATCTCGAGCGACCGGCTCTTCCCCGTCGAGGACCAGCACCGGATCGCCGCGTGCGTGCCGGACGCGCTCGACGGGGACTCCGCCGCGGTGATCGAGAGCGAGTTCGGACACGACGGGTTCCTCATCGAGCACGAGCAGGTCGGGGCGCACCTGCGGCGGTTGCTCGACTCCTGAGCGGGCCCGCCTGCCACCACGGCGCGCCGAAGACCCCCCAACGGGTGGCGCGCGTGGAATGATGGCGTGGAGCTCGGCACTGACCGACGCTCGGTTTCCCGCACCGCCCAGATCGTCACCAACCAGGACATCGATGGACTTCATCGCACAGGAACGCGACCGCTTGCTGCGGTCGGCGACCCGTGTCGTGGGCATCGTCTGCGCGCTCGTCAGCGTCGTGGGCATCCTCTCCGCCGCCGCCGTGCCCGCGCCGTCTCTCATCGGCGCACTCCTCTGCATCGCCGCGATGATCACCGCGCTCGTGTGCTTCGGCCGCGGCGGCGAAGTGTGGTGGACCGCCGCCATCGTCGTCGCCGGGCTCGCCACGATGGTGCTGCTCTTCTCCGGCGTCGACGACTCGGCCAGGCCCCTCGTCGCCAGCGCGGTCATGCCCCTGGCCGCCGGCGGGCTCTCGGCACCGCTGATGGCACAGCGCGGGCACCCGGTCGGTCTCGCCATCACCATCGCCGGGGGCGGCGCCGTGGTGGTGCTCATGGTGTGGGGATCGGGCTCGCTCCTGTCGACCCCGGTCAGCGGCGCACTGCTCGGGTGGATCCTGATGGCCGTCGTGGCGATCTGGATCTCGCGCAGCATCCCCCGCGTCGCCCGCCGCATCTACAGCATCGGCACCGCCCACCGCGCCGAACGGCAGGCCAGCGAGACCGAGGCGCAGCGCCGCCAGGGTGCCCGCCTGCTGCACGACACGGTGCTCGCGACCCTGACGCTGCTGGCGCACTCAGGCGTCGGCGTCTCCGAGCAGGCGATGCGTGAGCAGGCCGCCGAGGACGCCCGACTGCTCCGGCACCTGCGCCTCGGTGCGACCCCGCAGCCCTCGCAGTCCGGTGACTACTCGCTCACCCGCGAAGAGGAATCACCGCTCGGCCAGACGCTCGAGTCGGTCAAGCAGCGCTTCGGCCGGATGGGGCTCGAGGTCAGCTGGCACGGCACCGGGCAGGTCCTGCTGCCGTCGAACGTGCTCGACGCGTTCCTGCTCGCGCTCGGCGAGTGCCTCGAGAACGTCCGTCGGCACGCCGGCGTCGGCGAGGCGCACGTCACGATCGTCCACGACAACGAGGTCGTCCGTGCGATGGTCACCGACTCCGGCGTCGGCTTCGACCTCACCACCGTCAGTGCCGAGCGACTCGGCTTCAAGGAGAGCGTCGTGAACCGCCTGCGCGAGGTCGGCGGCGACGCGAAGCTCTTCTCCGCGCCGGGCTCCGGCACCACCGTCGTCCTGGAGGCACCGCGATGACCCGGGTCCCCGAGGACACCATCGGCCGCAGCCTGCCCGGCGAGACCGCTCCGCCAGCACCCCGCACCCGCCGCGAGGCGCGCGAGCGGTACCGCACGAGCGAACGGCGCCAGGCCCGAGGGCTCCCGTCGACGTCCACCGGTGCCCGGTCCCTGCGCCAGGCCGCCAAGCCCGGCGCGTCGCTCGGTGCCGGGTACCTCGGCCTCGGCGCCGCGGTCCTCACCGCGATCGAGGCCGTCGCCGGCATCGCGTTCTTCCTGGTGCGCTGGAACGAGTACTCCGACCCGTGGTTGCCCGCGGTCGCCTGGGGGCTCTACGTCGTCGCCGCCGTCGGGGTCGGACTCAGCGTCCTGACCTACGGCGAACGGCTGACGGGTCCGGCCTTCGCGTTGATCTGCGTCGTGCTGGCGTGCGTGGTCACGCTCGACTTCATCGGCATCTGGCCCGAGCACGACATCGCGCACACCGCGACCGCGTCGATGGCCGCCGGGTTCGCCCTGCTGCCGATCGCCACGCTCCGACCCGCCCGCGAGGTCGCAGCCGCCATCGGTGCGCTCGGCATCGCGTTCATCGTGATGGCCGTCGTGTCGACGCCGATCACGCACGACACCATGCCCGGCATCGTGTCCCTGCTGTCGCTCGTCGTGGTGCCGCCGTCGCTCGCGCTGTACGTCGTGCAGCGGTTCCGCCAGCTCGTGCAGCGCGAACTCGACCGGGTGCTCGTGCAGAGCAACGTGCAGGCGCCGCAGTTCGCCGTCGGCATGCTCGCCTCGGACGAGCTCGCCCGGCTCGACCTGGCCGCCGAGAAGCTGCTCGACGCCGTCGCCAACGGCACCGACCCGCTGCCGCTGTCCGACGCCTCGAGCTCCGTCGCCGCGTCGCTCGCCACCGAGCTCCGCCTGCACCTGATCGAGGGCCGTCGCGAGACCTGGCTCTACCACGCGATCACCGAGTCCGACCACCTCGGTCGCTCGGTGAGCGTCGCCGACCCGACCGCCCTGGCGGGGCACCTCTCCCCCACCCAGCGCGACGGGCTGCTGCAGGCGATCTGGCAGATGGTCGGCGACGGCCGCACCGCGCAGCCCGGCATGCCCGTCGTCTCCGTCACCCTCGGTCCGATCGGCTCCGACGGTCACCCGGTCAGCGACGACACGATGGACGTCCCCGTCGTCATCGAGTCCCGCGGGGTGCCCCGTCGCAGCCTCGGCCCGACGGCCTGGAGCGCCCTGCAGCGCATCGGCCCGTACACCGAGACCGTCCGCGACGGCGCGCTGCACATCGTCGCGCACTGCGTCGTGAACCGACATCCGTCGATGTAGCTGCCGGACACCCGCACGCCTGACCGACTTCCGGCCCGCATCCTCCTAGGATCGGCCGAGCAATCCGCACCGAGAAAGGACGCCAGCATGGCGACTCCAGAGGAACCGATCCGACTCGCACTGGTCGACGACCACAGGATGCTCCTCGGCGCGCTCACGGAGTGGATCCGGAACGCGGCCGACGACATCACCCTGGTCGCCGCCGTCACGACCTGGCCCGAGCTCCTGACGAGCCCGGCGTTCCCGGTCGACGTGGTGCTGCTGGACCTGGACCTCAAGGACTCCATCCCGGTGTCGCTGAAGATCTCGACGCTCAAGACCGCGGGCGTCAAGACCGTCGTGATGAGCACGTACTCGGAGCCGAACGTCGTGCGCGAGGCCCTCGGCGCCGGTGCCCTCGGGTACCTCGTCAAGAGCGAGGACGCCGACATGATCGTCGAGGCGATCCGCTCCGCCCAGCGCGGCGAGCAGTACGTCTCGGCCGAGCTCGACCTCGCCATCAACAGCGGCGACGTCGGCGGTGTCCCGAAGCTCAGCGCCCAGGAGCGTCGCGTGATGGCCCTGTACGGCGGTGGCGAGCCCGTCAAGAGCGTCGCCTACCAGCTCGGCATCTCCGAGGAGACCGCGAAGAGCTACCTCAAGCGCATCCGCGAGAAGTACCGCGTCGCCGGCTTCGACGTGGGCACGAAGGTCGCGCTGCGGAAGCGTGCGATCACCGACGGCATCATCGTGCAGGACGGCAGCCCCCTGGGCCTGTAGCGCGCGTGCGTCGCGCATCGAGTGAGCAGAAGACGTCGGGTCCCGTCACGGAACCCGACGTCTTCTGCCCACTCGGGGCGGTCTTCCGCGCCACGTGACGGACGGGAGGCCCGTGGCGGCGTCGCCACGGGCCTCCCGTCCGGTGGGTGCGTGCGCGCACCCCGCGTGTCAGGCCGTCGGGACCGGTGCGGTGATCGGACCGGTGGACGGTGACGAGGAGCGGACCGCGGCACGACGCGTGCTCCGCCGCTCGACCGCGTAGCTGACCATCGTCACCAGGACGCCGAGCAGCGCGAGGCCGATGCCGAGCCAGCCTGGTGCGAGGAACCCGAAGCCGGCCGCGATGACCGCGCCACCCAGGGCCGCACCGATCGAGTTGCCGATGTTGAACGCCGAGTGGTTCAGCGCCGCCGCGATCGTGCGGGCATCCCCGGCGACGTCCATCAGGCGCGACTGCACCGCCGGCGGGATCGCCGACGAGGTCGCACCGAGCAGGAACGCGCCGAGCAGCATGCCCCAGAGCCACTGTGCGGTCAGGACGGTGACGAGCAGGGCGCCGATGAGCGCGAACATGCCGACGTAGATCGTGCGCTTCACGCTGTGGTCGGCCAGGTGTCCGCCGAGCACCCCGCCGACGACCATGCCGATGCCCACGACGACGAGCACGATCGGCACGAACGACTCGGGCATGCCGGTGACGTTCTGCACGAGCGGGGAGATGTACGAGTACACCGCGAAGAACCCGCCGAACCCGACGGCGCCGAGGCCCATCACGATCCACACCTGCGGCACGCGGAACGCCCGGAGCTCACGGCCGATCGTGGCGTGCTCGTCGCGGGCGCTCTTCGGCACGAAGGCCGCGACGGCCAGGAACGTCAGGGCGAACAGCGCGGCGACGACACCGTAGGCGACCCGCCACCCGGCCACCTGTCCGACCCACGTGATCACCGGGACGCCGACGACGTTCGCGACCGACAGGCCGAGCAGCACCATGGCGATGCCCTTGCCGCGCTTGCCCGGGCCCATCATGTCGCCGGCCACGATCGACGCGATGCCGAAGTAGGCGCCGTGCGGCAGGCCCGCGACGAAGCGGGCGACGAGCACCAGACCGAACGAGGGCAGCAGCGCGCTCGCGATCGTCGCGACGACGAACCCGACGAGCAGCACGAGGATCAGGCCCTTGCGCGGGAACCGGGCGGACATCGCCGCGATGGTCGGCGCACCGACGACGACCCCGAGGGCGTAGGCGCTGACGAGCCAGCCGGCGTG
The DNA here is from genome assembly GCF_003234215.1 of Curtobacterium sp. MCSS17_006. Lineage (NCBI taxonomy): Bacteria > Bacillati > Actinomycetota > Actinomycetes > Micrococcales > Microbacteriaceae > Curtobacterium > Curtobacterium sp. MCSS17_006. The sequence continues at coordinate 84,240 of NZ_QKSO01000004.1, forward strand.
GGCGATCCCGGCGTCGGGGTCGATGCCGTACTGCTCGGGGAGCAGGGCCTGCGCGATGTTCGGCAGCAGCCCCATCGCGACGAACTCGGTCGAGCCGATGGCGAACCCGCCGAGGGCGAGCGAGATGAGCGCGAGGGTGCGACGCGCAGGCGTGAGCTGTGACATGGGGCCTGTTCTCGTGCGGGCGGAGCGGGACGACGGTGCAGCACCCCACCGGACGGGGCGGCCGTGATGTCCTGGTCCGTCGAGTGTAGACCGCTCCAACGGACCAACGAAAGCCCGCGGGAGCTCAGGCCGCCTGGCGCTCCGGGGTGCGGGTCCGTGCCGGGGCCTGCTCGGGCAGCTCGTCGCGGTGCACCCATCCGGTGCCGCACTCCGCGCAGGTCGCCCAGGCGTTCTCGCCCTGTTCGTCCGTGTCGATGACGACCGTTCGCAGGTCGCAGTCGGGGCACCAGCCGTCGTGCATCATCACGCGCTCCTCGTCGTCTCGGGGCCACCGGAAGTGGCTCGATGCAGACCATGAGACACCCGGCCACCGACATCCGAGGGACCGCTCCGGCGTGTCGGGCCACGCTGCGGTGCAGGATGACGACGTGCCCACCGTCACGACCGTCCTGGCCTCCTGCGCCGCCGGCGCGCCCGCGAACTGCGAGGACGCCACCGACCCGATCGGGATCGTCATCGTGGTGGTGTTCGCGGTCGCCGGCCTCGTCCTGCTGACGGTCGCCGCGGTCCTCGGCACCGACCCCCGTCGCCGCAGGCGTCCGCGTCGGCGCCGCTGACCACTACTCGCCGAGCGCGGCCTCGAGCCGTTCGAGCTTGCCGTCGATCTCGCCGGTGTGCCCGGGTCGGATGTCGGCCTTGAGCACGAGCGACACCCGCGTGCCGTGCGCACCGACGGCCTCGGTGGCGCGCTTGACGACGTCCATGACGTCGTCCCACTCCCCCTCGATCTCGGTGAACATCGACGAGGTGCGGTTCGGCAACCCGCTCTCGCGCACCACGCGGACAGCGGCCGCGACGGCGTCGTGCACGGACCCGTCGGACGTTGCAGCGGGACCACCGGACGGAGCGACGGAGAAGGCGACGATCATGCGTCCATCCTGCCCGGCTCGGGCTGGTCGCGCACGGACGACGACGAGCGCGCCGACACCCGTCCGGACCCCGCAGCCCGCCCCATCCGCACCAGCACGACGACGCTCCACACCAGGATCGCCACCTCGAGCACGTTCCGCACCGTGAGCACCACGAGGATCCACGGCTGCACGCCGAGCAACTGGTCGTAGTAGCCCGGGTAGATCACCTGCGTGAGCAGGGCCATCGGCAGCGCGGTCACGGCGATCGGCACGAACCGGCGCGCACTCGGGGTGCCGGCGGCGAGCCCCCAGACGATCGGCACCGCGAACCAGCCGATGTACTGCGGCGACCCCACCTTGTTCGTCGCGATGAGCGCCGCGACGAACAGCAGCGCGAGGACCGGCGCGAGCTCGGCCCGACGGGCACCCCGGCGCGCGGCCCAGAGCGCGAGCACGACCCCGGCCACCACGACGACGGCCATCAGCGGCGTCGACACCGCGGCGGCGGCGGACGTGCCGGCACCGGACACCTCGAAGGTCAGGATCTCCTGGTCGTAGAACACCGCTGCGCCCGGGACGCCGAAGGCTGCGGCCCACATGAACGGCGTCGCGAGCGGTGACTCGATCTGCAGCCCACGGCCGGTCTGCTCACCGACGAAGGACAGCAGGTACGGCGCACCGCCCCACAGCACGTCGACGAGCACGATCAGGGCGCTCAGCACCAGGGCCCCGGCGAGCACACCCCGGCGGTGTCCGCGACGCAGGAGCAACAGCACCGCGACGAGCGCCGCGGGCCACACCTTCGTCCACGCGCCGGCGGTGAAGAGTGCGGAGGCGACGGCCGGTCTCGAGGCCACGAACGCCACGCCCACCAGCGCGAACACCGTCGCGACGGTGTCGATCCGACCGAGCGCGATCGGCCCGAGCGCGAGCAGGAACAGCAGCCACCACCAGACGACCCGAACGCCGTGCACACCGAAGCGGTCAGACGACCCCACACGCGCCCGGAACCGCCACAGGAACGCGCTCGCCACGGCGTCGAGCAGCACCATCAGCAGCAACCAGCCGGTGCCGATCGATGCGACTCCCCCGAGGGCCGCTGCCGCCATCGGCACGATCGCCAGGATCGGGTACACCCACTCGCCGTCGATGCCGACCCAGAAGTCCGCGGTCCGCCCGGTCTCGATCCAGCGGCTGTAGGTGATGGTCACGTCACCGAGCGGCAGGTTCGCCGAGACGATGGTCAGCCACCACAGGAACCCGTGCACGGCGACGAACGCCAGGACGAAGCCGGCGAGTTCGAGCCACCGGGTCGAGGTCCTCTGCACCGGACGAGCGTAGCGGCCGGACCGGGGACGGTCGCTGCCACGGACTCAGGGTCTCCCGAGCATGACGTGTCACCGTTCTGCTCGTGACCACCGACACCCCGCGCAAGCGCCGCAAGGCCGTCATCTGGATCTCCGTCATCGCCGCCGTCGTCGTCCTCGGCGTCGTGGGCGCGGTGGTCTTCACGAACGTCTACACGAGCAACGAGAACGCGAAGGCCTCGGCCGCGCCGTCCGTCGCCGCCACCCGCGAGGCCTCCACCCTCGACGACACGGACCTGTCCGGCGAGTGGACGGTCGGCGGCGACTCCGAGGCCGGGTACCGGGTCCACGAGGTCCTGAACGGCTCCGACGTCACCGTCACCGGCCGCACCGACAGCGTCGCCGGCACCGCGACCGTCGACGGAACGAGCATCACCGCCGCCAAGATCGCGGTGCAGGTCGCCGACATCACCACCGACTCCGACCAGCGCGACGCCTACTTCCGCGACTCCGCGATGGACGCCGCGGCCTTCCCCGAGGCCACCTTCGAACTCACCGGACCGATCGCCGACGCGGTCCCGAGCGGCTCGGACACGACGACCGTGACGGCCCCGGGGAAGCTCACCCTGCACGGCGTCACGAAGGACGTCACCGCGAAGCTGCAGGTCGGCCTGAACGGCGACGGCGTCGACATCTCCGGTTCGGTCCCGATCACCTTCTCGGACTACGGCGTGCAGGCCCCGAGCCTGGGGTTCGTCAAGGTCGACGACGCCGGTTCCGTCGAGTTCCTGGTGCACGCGACCCCCGCGAGCTGACGTCCACGACGCGCGTCACGCCCGTGACGTGACCGCCGACGGACGGGAGGCGCGGTGCCAGCTGGCACCGCGCCTCCCGTCCGTCGGCCGCTTGCGACACCGGCCGTGCCCGCTCGCTCATGCGTGCGCATGTTGCGACCTTGCACCTGTCGAACCCGTGGTGTCCCGTCGGAACATGCGCACGAACCCATTGCGTGCGCATCCTTCGACAGAACACGCGTCGATCCCCTCGTGGATCGTCGGAAGGTGCACGCGCACCGACCGCTAGCCGCGCGCGTCCCCGTCCACGACCAGGTCCCGCACGACCCCCGGCAGCTCGGCGATGAGCGTCGTCATCGGGAACGGTCCGCCACCGGACGCCCGCCGCGCCGCGAGTCCGTGCACCACCGCGGCCGACGCGGCCAGGTGGGCGAGGTCCGACGGCGTGAGCGACGATCCGGCCGTCTCGACAGAGCCCTGCCGCGCGGCGACGAGCGCTCCGAGCACCCCGCCCAGCACGTCCCCGGCACCGGCCGCCGCGAGCCACGGCGTCGCCGAGGACGCCACGAGCCGCACCGACCCGTCCGGGGTGACCACGTGGGTCCGCTCGCCCTTGAGCAGCACGACGCTGCCGGTCTGCTCGGCCGCTCGGAGCGCCGCGGCGGCCGGGTCCTGCTCGATCTCGGCGCGGTCGGCCCCCAGGAACGAGGCGAGTTCACCGGCGTGCGGGGTGAGCACGGCGAGCGGCCCGAGGTCGACGAGCGGGATCGCCCCGGCGTCGACGACGACCGGGACGCCGTCGTCGGAGGCGTGCGAGAAGCCCGACGCCGTCGTCTCGTCCAGGTCGCCGAGCGACGGCGCCGAGATGCCGGAGCCGACGAGCCAGGCCTGCACGCGGCCGACGCCGGACACGACCTCGGGGCGGCGGGTGAGCACGTGGTCGGTGGCGCGCGCGGGTCCGACGTACCGGACCATGCCGACGCCGGTGTGCACGGCGGCGTCGACCCCGAGCACCGCGGCGCCGGGGTACTGGTCGGAGCCGGTGGCCACGCCGAGCACCCCGCGACGGTACTTGGTGGACTCCCCCGTCGGCGCGGTGACCCACGCGGCGGCATCGGACGGTCGGACGGGCACGAAGTCGTTCACCGGCCCCACGTTACGGTGGAGCACATGAGCCTGTTCCTGCCTGGTCGCGTGGTGGTCTTCGACTACGGCGAGGTGATCAGCCGGACGCCGCACGCCTCGCGGGACGCCCTCGTGGCCGCCACCGGGGTCCCGGCGGACGAGTTGTTCCCGGTGTACCAGGAGCTCCGGCACGACCTGGACCGCGGCGACCTGTCCGTCGTGGCGTACTGGCGTGCCATCGCGGAACGGACCGGACGGACCTGGAGCATCTCCGAGATCCACCGGTTCTGGGCGATCGACTTCACCGGGTGGTTCGAGGTCGAGCCGGAGACGCTCGAGATCGTCGAGGAGCTGCACGATGCCGGTACCCGTTTGGCCCTGCTCTCGAACGCGGGCTTCGACTTCGGTGACCCGTACCGCCGCTCCCCGATGGGCTCGCTGTTCGAGACCGTCGTGGTGAGCGCCGAGGAGCACGTCCTGAAGCCCGCGGCATCCATCTACCGCGACACCTGTGCGCGCTTGGGAATCGACCCGGGTCAGATGGTGTTCGTGGACAACAGGGCCGAGAACGCCACCGGTGCGGAAGCGATCGGGGCGGTCGGCCACCACTACACGTCGCCGGCGTCGCTGCGGTCGTTCCTGACGGGACTGGCCGAGGCGCCGGCACCCGTCCTCTGAGGAGCCCGCGTGACGCACGCCCTGTTCGACCCGATCACCGTCCGTGACCTGACCGTCCGCAACCGCATCTGGGTCTCCCCGATGTGCCAGTACTCGGTGGACCAGCAGGACGGCGTCCCGACGCCGTGGCACCTCGTGCACCTGGGCGGCTTCGCCAAGGGCGGCGCCGGCGCGGTCGTCGTCGAGGCGACGGGCGTCGTGCCCGAGGGACGGATCACCCCGCAGGACCTCGGGCTGTGGAACGACCAGCAGCGCGACGCGTTCAAGCCGATCGTCGACTTCCTGCACGAGCAGGGCGCCGCGGCGGGCATCCAGCTCGCGCACGCCGGGCGCAAGGCGTCGACCTACCGCCCCTGGGACACCACGCACGGCACCGTCCCCGCCGACCAGGGCGGCTGGACCACGGTCGCGCCGTCGGCCGTGGCCTTCGACGGCTACGACGTCCCGCGCGAGCTCGCGGTCGAGGACATCCGGGTCGTCGCCCTCGCCTTCGCGCAGTCCGCCCGCCGCGCCGTCGAGGCCGGGTTCGACCTGGTGGAGATCCACGCGGCCCACGGCTACCTGCTGCACCAGTTCCTCTCGCCGCTGAGCAACCAGCGCACCGACCAGTACGGCGGCTCGCTCGAGAACCGGGCCCGCGCGCTGCTCGAGGTCGTCGACGCCGTGCGCGCCGAGGTCGGCGAGGGCTTCCCGATCGTCGTCCGCTTCTCGGCCACCGACTGGGTCGACGGCGGGCTCACGCTCGACGAGACCACGGTCGTCGCCCGCTGGGCCGCGGAGCACGGTGCCGACCTGGCCGACGTGTCGACCGGCGGCAACGTCGCGAGCGCGCCGATCCCGGTCGGCCCCGGCTACCAGGTGCCGCACGCCGCGGCGATCAAGCGTGACGCCGGCATCCCGACGATCGCGGTGGGCATGATCTCCGAGGCGTTCCAGGCCGAGCAGATCGTCGCGACCGGCCTGGCCGACGTCGTGATGATCGGTCGCGAGATGCTGCGCGACCCGTCGTTCGCGCTCCGTGCCGCCGTCGAACTCCACGTGCCGGTCGACTACGAGCCGCAGCAGTACCACCGCGCGCGGATCACGGCCTGAGCGCGGTCGGTTCTGTACGGATTCACGGTTCAGCGACCGCGCAGGCAGTACGATTGGCAGCACTGTGGACGATCCCCCGAATAGTTCTTCGCCTCACTCATCCGCCGCTCACTCGGTGAGCTGCACGTCATCCCTGTGCGCGAACGGGGGTGAATCATGAGTCCGATCGACATCGTCATGCTGATCGGCGGCATCCTGCTGACCCTCGGCACGGGTGTCTTCGTCGCGTCCGAGTTCGCGCTGGTCAACCTCGACCGCGCCGACGTCGAAGCACGGCGCGACCGCGGTGAAGCCGGCCTCGCACCGGTCATCGGCGCGCTGAAGGTCACCTCGACGCACCTGTCCAGCGCGCAGCTCGGCATCACGCTGACCACGCTGCTGACCGGCTACCTGCTCGAACCCTCGATCGCGAAGCTGCTCGAGGCGCCGTTCCTGGCGATGAACCTGCCAGAGGGCATCGTCGAGACCGTCGGCTCGATCGTCGCGCTCGTCATCGCGACCCTGCTGTCGATGATCCTCGGCGAGCTCGTGCCGAAGAACTTCGCGCTCGCGCTGCCCCTGCAGACCGCCAGGCTCGTGGTCCCGCTGCAGATCGCGTTCACCACGGTCTTCAAGCCCGCCGTCGCGCTGCTGAACGGCACCGCGAACGCCGTGCTCCGGTCGCTGGGCATCGAGCCGCAGGAGGAACTCTCCGGTGCCCGCAGCGCCGAGGAACTCACCTCGCTGCTGCGCCGCTCGGCCTCCGAGGGCTCGCTCGAACAGGACACCGCGACGCTCCTCGAGCGCACCATCTCGTTCTCCGAGCTGAGCGCCAGCGACGTGATGACCCCGCGCCCGCGGCTCTCCACGATTCGCGTGTCCGAGTCCGCCGAGGACGTCATCGCCCTCGCCCGCAAGACCGGCTTCAGCCGCTTCCCCGTCATCGAGGAGGACGCGGACGACGTCGTCGGCATCGTGCACGTCAAGCAGGCCGTCGCCGTGCCGCGCGAGAAGCGTCCGGAGGTCCCCGTCGGGGCCCTCATGACCGACGCCGAACGCGTGCCGGAGACCATGCCCGGCGACACCCTGCTCGCCGAGGTCCGCGGTCGCGGCTACCAGATGGTCATCGTCGTCGACGAGTACGGCGGCACTGCCGGGGTCGTCACGCTCGAGGACCTGATCGAGGAGATCGTCGGCGAGGTCTCCGACGAGCACGACCGTGCCCGCATCGACGTGGTCCGCTCCCGCGACTGGCTGACCTTCCCCGGTCTGCTGCGTCCCGACGAGCTCGAGGACCGCGCCGGCGTGAAGGTGCCCGAGGAGGGCCCGTACGAGACCGTCGGCGGGTTCGTCATGTCGACGCTGGGCCGCCTGCCCGTCGTCGGTGACGAGGTGCCCCTGGACGGCGGCGTGTTCCGGGTCGAGCGGCTGGACGGCCGTCGGATCGACCGCATCCGCTGGACCCCGACGCGCCCGTCGACCGACACGGCGGCGACCGCGATCATCATCCCGTCCACCAAGAGCACCCCGACCACCACGACGAAGGGCAGCACCCGATGAGCTCCGACTCGATGATGGGCGCAGCGGGATCTTCTGGCTGCAAGGAGGGACTGCGATGAGCTCCGACTGGTGGGGCATCTTCTGGCTCGTCGTCCTCTTGATGGGCAACGCGTACTTCGTCGCGGCCGAGTTCGCGGTCATCTCCGCACGCCGCTCGCAGATCGAGCCCCGCGCGGAGGAGGGCTCCAAGGCCGCGCATATGACCCTGTGGGCCATGGAGCACGCCACCCGCATGCTCGCGACGACCCAGCTCGGCATCACGGTCTGCTCGCTGCTCATCCTGAACGTGTCCGAGCCGGCGATCCACCACCTGCTCGAGGTCCCGCTGCACCTGACCGGCTGGAGCGCCGAGGTGATCGGCACCGTGGCCTTCGTGTTCACGCTGCTGCTCGTGTCGTTCCTGCACGTCGTGTTCGGCGAGATGGTGCCGAAGAACATCTCGTTCTCGATGCCGGACCGCGCCGCACTGCTGCTCGTGCCGACGCTCTGGTACATCGGTCACGGCCTGCACTGGGTCATCGTCGGCCTGAACGAGGTCGCGAACGCCGTGCTGCGGCTGTTCCGCGTCGAGCCCAAGGACGAAGCGGTGAGCGCCTTCACGGTGGAGGAGGTGCAGACCATCGTGGAGCAGTCCCGCCGCGAGGGCACCCTGACCGACGACGGCAAGCTCGCCCTGGCGTTCGAGTTCACCGAGAAGAAGGTCCGTGACGTCGCCGTGCCGATGGCCGAGCTCGTCACGCTGCCCGACGACGCTACCCCCGCCGACGTCGAGCACGCCGTGGCGCAGCGCGGGTTCTCGCGGTACGTGCTCGTCGGCGAGGACGGCTCCCCCACGGGCTACGTGCACGTGAAGGACGTCATCGACCTGCGCCCGGACGAGTTCGACGACCCGGTGCCGCCGAAGCGCATCCGCCAGCTCATCTCGCTGTACACCGAGATGGACCTCGAGGACGCGCTCGCAACCATGCGGGCTGCGGGGCGCCACGTGGCGCGCGCCTTCGACGCGGACGGCCGCACGATCGGCGTGCTGTTCCTCGAGGACATCCTCGAAGAACTGGTGGGCGAGGTCGAGGACGCGACCCGACGCCGGTAGACGCACCGGCAGACGGACGGGAGGCCCGTGGCGACACCGCCACGGGCCTCCCGTCCGTTCGTGGTCGCGACCAGGGCGACGCGCGCCCCGTCCGCGCTACCAGCTGACGGGCAGGGGCTTGCCTTCCTCGTACCCGGCGGCGGACTGGATGCCGACCAGCGCCCGCTCGGAGAACTCGGCGAGGGACGACGCGCCCGCGTAGGTGGCGGAGCTGCGGACGCCGGTGGTGATCATGTCGAGCAGGTCCTCGACGCTCGGGCGCTCCGGGTCGAGGTAGATCGTCGACGACGAGATCCCCTCGGCGAAGAGCGCCTTGCGGGCCCGCTCGTACGGGTCGAGCCGCTCGAACCGCTCACGCACGGCCTTGGCCGAGGCCATGCCCCAGCTCTCCTTGTACGCCTTGCCGGCGGCGTCACGACGCAGGACGCCGGGGGCCTCGAGCGTGCCGGCGAACCACGAGCCGATCATGACGGCGGACGCCCCGGCTGCCAGCGCGAGGGCGACGTCGCGCGGGTAGCGCACCCCGCCGTCCGCCCACACGTGTGCGCCGAGCGAGCGGGCCGCCGCGGCGGTCTCGAGCACGGCGGAGAACTGCGGACGACCGACGGCGGTCATCATGCGGGTGGTGCACATGGCACCAGGGCCGACGCCGACCTTGATGATGTCCGCTCCGGCCCCGACCAGGTGCGCGACGGCGTCGGCGGTGACGACGTTGCCGGCGACGAGCGGGATGCCGAGCTGCAGCGACGCGACCGTGCGGAGTGCGCGGAGCATGCCGTCCTGGTGGCCGTGCGCGGTGTCGAGGACCAGGACGTCCACGCCCGCGGCCGCCAGCGCCTTCGCCTTGGCCGCGACGTCGCCGTTGATGCCGAGCGCGGCGGCGACCCGGAGCCGTCCGGAACCGTCGACGGCGGGCGTGTAGATGTCCGAGCGGATCGCGCTCGTCTGGCTCGTGGTGCCGACGACCCGGCCGTGCCGCATCACCGGCGCGAAGTCGACCTCGGCGGCCGAGAGCACGTCGTACACGTGGCGGGGGGTGCCGGCGTCCTCGGCGTCGATCGCTGTCGAGGCGCCGTGCAGCAGGTCACCGAGGACGGCGTCGGGGCCGGCGGTGCCGAGGCGGGTCGCGGGCACGCAGCCCAGGTACTCCCCGTCGGCGTCGCGAACGACCACACCACGGCCGGCCACCGGCAGGAGCTGCTCGAGGGCCTCGGCGACGGTGGTCTGCGCGCCCATGTCGTAGGCTGTGTCGAAGTCGACCGGCTGGTCCTTCACCCAGCGGATCGCGGCGTCGAGGTCCTGCAGGTGCATGTCCTGCGGCAGCACGCCCAGACCACCGCGGCGGGCCAGGGTGGCGGCGAGCCGGGGGCCGGTGACGGAGTTCATGTTGGCGCTGACGATCGGGATCGTGGCACCGCTGCCGTCGTTCGCCGCCAGGTCGACGTCGAAGCGGCTCGTCACGCCGGAACGGCTCGGGACGAGGAAGACGTCGGAGTAGGTCAGGTCGTGCGTCGGCCGCGTCTCGTAGAACCTCATGCGCTCCACTGTACGGCTCTCGTCAGGGCCCCGACCGGGTGCTCGTGGGCTGCCGACTCGCGCCGCGGCTGACACGGAACGGACATGTCGGAGCGGCTAGGCTTGGCACCTGTGCGGCGCAGGGTTGCTCCGCACGACACACACGAGCATCTATCGACGGAGAGTGGGCGATCGGCTGTGTCGAGCCATCTGACCGGAACGGACGAGACCGCGGGCGAATTCGGGGCGAACGAGTGGCTCGTCGACGAGCTCTACGAGCAGTTCGTCGCGGACAAGGAGTCGGTCGACAAGTCCTGGTGGCCGGTCCTCGAGAGCTACCACCGCACGCAGGTCGGTGACGCTCCGGCGGGGGCCCCCGCGCAGCAGACGCCGGCTGCACAGCAGGCACCGACCCAGCAGCAGTCGTCGACGCAGCAGCCCGCGACCGGTGACACCCCGGGCGAGGCGAAGTCGGGCCCGATCCAGGCGAAGACCACCTCGCGCCAGCCGGCACCGCAGCCGATCCCGGCCGAGGCGAACGACGCCGCCGACGACCACGAGGAGACCCACGAGGACGTGGCGACCCCGCTCCGGGGCATGGCGAAGACCCTGGCGTCGAACATGGACGCCTCGCTGACGGTCCCGACCGCCACGAGCGTCCGCACCATCCCCGCGAAGCTGATGATCGACAACCGGATCGTCATCAACAACCACCTGCGACGCGCCCGCGGCGGCAAGATCTCCTTCACGCACCTGATCGGGTGGGCGATGGTGCAGGCGATCAAGGACTTCCCGAGCCAGAACGTCTTCTACGAGGAGCGCGACGGCAAGCCGTTCGTCGTCACCCCGGCGCACGTCAACCTCGGCATCGCGATCGACGTCCCGAAGAAGGACGGCACCCGCTCGCTCCTGGTGCCGAGCATCAAGCGCGCGGAGACCCTGACGTTCGGCCAGTTCCTCTCCGCCTACGAGGACCTCGTCAAGCGCGCCCGTGACAACAAGCTCACCCCGGCGGACTTCCAGGGCACGACGATCTCGCTCACCAACCCGGGCGGCATCGGCACCGTGCACTCGGTCCCCCGTCTGACGAAGGGGCAGGGCTCGATCATCGGCGCCGGTGCCCTGGAGTACCCGGCGCAGTTCCAGGGATCGGCGTCGAAGACCCTGGTCGAGTTGGGCATCGGCAAGACCATCACGCTGACGAGCACCTACGACCACCGCGTCATCCAGGGCGCCGGTTCGGGCGAGTACCTCAAGCACGTGCACGAGCGCCTGATCGGCGAGCACGGCTTCTACGACGGCATCTTCGCGGCGCTCCGGATCCCGTACAAGCCGATCCAGTGGGCCAACGACATCAACGTCGACCTGGCGCACCGGGTGAACAAGACCGCCCGCGTGCAGGAGCTCATCAACAGCTTCCGCGTCCGTGGGCACCTGATGGCCGACATCGACCCGCTCGAGTACCGCCAGCGCACGCACCCCGACCTCGAGATCGAGAGCCACGGGCTGACCTTCTGGGACCTCGACCGCGAGTTCGTCACCGGCGGGCTGGCCGGCACCACCTCGGCACCGCTGCGCGACGTCCTCGGGATCCTGCGCGACGCCTACTGCCGCACGGTCGGCATCGAGTACATGCACATCCAGGACCCGGAACAGCGTCGCTGGGTGCAGGAGCGTATCGAGGTGCCGTACTCGAAGCCCTCGAAGGAAGAGCAGCTCCGCGTCCTCGGCAAGCTCAACGAGGCCGAGGCGTTCGAGACCTTCCTGCAGACGAAGTACGTCGGCCAGAAGCGCTTCTCGCTCGAGGGCGGCGAGTCCACCATCGCCTTCCTCGACACCCTGATCCAGCACGCCGCCGGAGCCGGACTGGCCGAGGTCGCGATCGGCATGGCCCACCGCGGCCGCCTGAACGTGCTGACGAACATCGCCGGCAAGACCTACGGGCAGATCTTCCGTGAGTTCGAGGGGTCCTCGCTGCCGGGAACGGTTTCCGGTCAGGGCTCCGGCGACGTGAAGTACCACGTCGGCACCGAGGGCGTGTTCCGCACGTCCGACGGCTCGAGCATCCCGGTGACGATCGCCGCGAACCCGTCCCACCTCGAAGCCGTCGACGGCGTGCTCGAGGGGATCGTCCGCGCCAAGCAGGACCGCGAGGCCCCCGGCAGCTTCGGTGTGCTCCCCGTGCTCGTGCACGGTGACGCGGCGATGGCCGGCCAGGGCGTGGTCGTCGAGACGCTGCAGATGTCGCAGCTCCGCGGCTACCGCACCGGCGGCACGGTCCACCTCGTCATCAACAACCAGGTCGGGTTCACCACCCCGCCCGAGTCCGCGCGCAGCTCGGTGTACTCCACCGACGTCGCGAAGACGATCCAGGCACCGATCTTCCACGTGAACGGTGATGACCCCGAGGCCGTCGCCCGCGTCGCCGAACTCGCCTTCGCGTACCGCGAGGAGTTCCACCGCGACGTCGTGATCGACCTGATCTGCTACCGCCGTCGTGGGCACAACGAGGGCGACGACCCCTCGATGACGCAGCCGCTGATGTACAACCTCATCGAGGCGAAGCGCTCCGTCCGCACGCTGTACACCGAGGCCCTCGTCGGCCGCGGTGACATCACGCAAGAGGAGTACGACGAAGCGCACCGCGACTTCCAGGACCGCCTGGAACGCGCCTTCGCCGAGACGCACGAGGCACAGACCGGCACCATCCCGGTCATCGAGGTCGACGACGACGGTGCGGTGCAGGGGCTCGAACGCCCGGCCGCGCAGCGCGACGACTCCGAGGTCGAGGTGCACGAGACCGCCGTGTCCGAGGAGCTCGTCCGGGCGATCGGCGACGCGCACAGCAACCCGCCCGCCGGGTTCTCGATCCACCCGAAGCTGCAGCAGTTGCTGACCAAGCGCACCGAGATGACGCGCAACGGCGGCATCGACTGGGCGATGGCCGAGCTCATGGCGATCGGCTCGATCCTGGTCGAGGGCAAGCCCGTCCGCCTCGCCGGACAGGACGCCCGACGCGGCACCTTCGTCCAGCGCCAGTCGGTGTTCCACGACCGGGTGAACGGCCAGGAGTGGCTGCCGCTGTCGAACCTCACCGAGGACCAGGCCCGGTTCTACGTGTACGACTCGCTGCTGAGCGAGTACGCGGCGATGGCCTTCGAGTACGGCTACTCGGTGGAGCGTCCCGAGTCCCTCGTGCTCTGGGAGGCGCAGTTCGGCGACTTCGCGAACGGCGCCCAGATCGTCATCGACGAGTTCATCTCGTCCGCCGAGCAGAAGTGGGGACAGCGCTCCGGCCTCGTCCTGCTGCTGCCGCACGGGTACGAGGGCCAGGGGCCGGACCACTCGTCGGCGCGCATCGAGCGTTACCTGCAGCTGTGCGCCGAGGACAACATGATCGTCGCGCGCCCGTCGACCCCGGCGTCGTACTTCCACCTGCTCCGCCGGCAGGCCTGGGCCCGTCCGCAGAAGCCGCTCATCGTGTTCTCCCCGAAGGCGATGCTCCGGCTCCGCCAGGCGACGAGCGCGGTCGAGGACTTCACGACCGGAACCTTCGAGCCCGTGCTGGACGACGCGCGGATCACCGACAAGCGCGCCGTGCGTCGCGTGGTGCTGCACTCCGGCAAGGTGCACCACGACCTGCGTGCCGAGGTCGACAAGCGCGGGGTCACCGACGTCGCACTCGTCCGCCTCGAGCAGCTCGCACCGCTCCCCCTCGACCGCATCCTCGAGGTCCTGGCGGGCTACCCGGACGCCGACGTGGTGTGGGCGCAGGAGGAGCCGGAGAACCAGGGCGCCTGGCCGTTCGTCTGCATGAACCTGTCGCCGCACCTGGGCGGCCGACCGTTGTCCGTCGCGGCCCGCTCGGCGAGTGCCGCACCGGCCACGGGATCCTCGAAGCGCTCCGCGCAGGAGGCCGCCGACGTCATCGACACGGCGCTGAGCGCGTCGGCCTAGTCACGAGCAAGCGCCCCGTGCGGGAGTCCGAGGGACTCCTGCACGGGGCGCTTCGACGTTCGCCAGGGAGGCGGCGCTACGCGATCTTCGTGTACCGCACCCCGGCGTCGTGGTACCCGCGCTTCTGGTAGAACCGGTGCGCGCTGTCCGTCGCGGCCGCGCTGACGGCGCTGAGGCGACGAGCGCCCTGCTCGACCGCCCATGCTTCGAACGTGCCGATGAGCGCGGAACCGGTGCCGAGCCTCCTAACCGTGTCGTCGACGACCAGCAGCAGCAGCTGCGCCGTCGGCTCGTCGCTGGCGTACGCCCACGTGACCTGCGCGCCGGCGACCGCGACGACCCGGTCGTCGTCACCGCGGACCACCCACGTGCGGTGGCCGGCTTCGGGGGTGAGCCGTTCGAGGCGGGCGCGCATCGACGCGTCGTCGACGTCGTGACCGAGCAGGCGGACGAGGGCGGCGACGTCGGCGACGTCCGTGTCGGACCAGGTGGTGGTCGACTCGACGGAGAGGGTCATGTCGGCCAACCTACCCGGGCCGTCGGTCGTGTTGCGACGGGGTTCCATAACAACTGATATTCATATACGCTGCTGTCATATCACCCGCCGGGTGAACCGACCGACAGGACAGCCATGCACATCACCTCCCGCCACGGCCGCACCGCCGCCTGGATCGCCTTCCCGCTCGCCGTCGTCGCGAGCGGTGCCCTCATCGCCACGGCCTCGTACGCCGCCTTCTCGAGCAGCACCGACAACGGCGTGAACAACTGGCGCACCGGCGCCGTCGCGCTCACCGACGACGACAAGGGCGTCGCGATGTTCGACGAGGACGACCTGGTCCCCGGGTCCTCCGGCTCGAACTGCATCACCGTCACGGCCGAGACCACCAACCCGTCGACCGTGAAGGTCTACACCGACCAGCAGGCCGACGCCGACGAACTGGCGCAGTACGTCGGCATGACCGTCGAGCGCGGCACCCTCGGCACCGCCGGGGACTGCAGCACGTTCACCGCCGGGACGACCATCCACGAGGGAACACTGGCCGACCTGATGGACGCCGACTCCTTCGGCACCGGACTCGGCGCGTGGACTCCCGCCATCGACAACGACAGCACGACCTACCGCTTCAGCTACGACCTCTCGCAGGCCGCGCCGAACACCGTGCAGTCGTCCGAGGCGGCCACGACGTTCGTCTGGGAAGCCCAGACGGACTGACCGCGACCACGCCGAGCGCGACGAAGACCACGACCACGATCCCGATCCTGACCCGCCGCGAGGAGCAGCCCATGTCGACCACCGTCACCCACCGGATGCCCCGGTGCGTCGGCGACGTCCCTCGGCTGCTCCTCGCGGTCTCGGCTCGCATCGTGCTCTGGTCCGTCCTGCTCCTCGCGCTGTGGTCGTCGCTCCCGACGGCGCTCGGGTGGCACGTCACGACGGTCGTCTCCGACTCGATGGCCCCGGGCATCCGGACCGGGGACGTCGTCGCCGCCGTGCCCGTCGGTGCCGACGCGTTCGAGGTCGGACGCGTCCTGCTCGTCTCCGATCCCGACCACGATGACCGGCTCCGGCTGCACCGCCTCGAGCGCATCGAACAGGACGGGGCGCTCCGCCTGCGCGGGGATGCGAACCCCACCGCGGACCGGACCGCCGTCTCGCCGGACGCCGTCCTCGGGGTGGGGCTGCTGCGGTTCCCGGGCGTCGGGCTGCCCGGAGTCTGGGTCCGCGAGCAGTCCTGGACCACCCTCCTGCTCGCCGCCGCTGCCACTGCGGTGCTCGTCGTCGCCGCTCGCGCGGACCGGGGGGTCATGGCCGGGCTGCCGTGCCCGCGGTGCGGTGCACCCCGATGGGACACCACCAGCCCGGCGGTCACCCGCGGTGCCCCCGGGGTCGCGTCCGGACGGTGCTCCTCGTGGGCGCTGCCGACCATGGCCGCGGTCGCGGTGACGGCGGTCGCCCTGACCGTGGTCGCCGGAGCCGGGTTCAGCGGCACGACCGCCACAGCGTCGTCACTCCGGACGCAGTCGTTCCCGTGTTTCGCACGACCGCTCGACGCGCCCGTCCTGGCGTGGGACTTCGACGAGAAGGGCGGCACCGCCGTCCGCGACAGGAGCGGACACGGCGCGGACGGCACCAGCCGGCTCGGACCCACCCGGAACGACGACCCGTGCTCCGGGAACCCATCGATGCACCTGGAGGCGGACGACAGCCGCATCGCCACGAACGCGGCGGTGCCGGCACCCCAGGTCTTCTCGATCGAGGCCTGGTTCCGGACCGAGCGCGCCGGTGGCCGGATCCTCGGGTTCAGCTCGAGTCAGAACGCTGCATCCCCCAACAAGGACCGTCACCTCTACGTCGGAGCCTCTGGCCAGCTCATGTACGGCGTCCAGGGGGCGAACGGCGGGTTCCGGTTCACGACGGGTTCGGCGACGCGGGTGGACGACGGGCAGTGGCACCACGCGGTCGGGACCTTCCGTGCCGGCCGCGCCGAGGTGTGGCTCGACGGCACCCTGGTCGGCACGCGGACCGACGTCGCCGGCGCGAACCAGTACAACGGCTACTGGCGCGTCGGCCGTGAGTCACTCGACCCGTGGGGCGGGCAGCCGTCGGACTACACGTTCCGCGGCGACGTCGACACCGTGCGCGTGTACGACCGGGTCCTCGACGGGGCGTCGATCGCGGCCCACCACCAGGCAGGACGCTGAACCGCCCCGCCGTCCGAGCACCCGGGTGCCCGATCGCCGGACGATGCGGTCAGTGTGTCGCCTGCTCCACCCGGATCCGCGCGAGGATCTCGCTGCGCAGCTGGTCGGGAGCGGTCTCCTTGCAGGCACGACGGACGGTCTCCATGAGCACGACGCCGACGCGGTGCTCGGTCTGGCAGTCCTCGCAGCCATCCATGTGCTCACGGATGTCCGCAGCGTCCTCGTGCCGGAGCTCGTCGTGCAGGAACTCCTCGAGCTCGGCCTTCGCCTTCGAGCAGTCGCAGCCGCTCATCGTGCGTCCTTCCGTCCGGTGCGACCCGTGGCCGCGGTTGCCTTCGTCGTCTGTGCCGCGCCTCGTCCCCGTCCACGCATCGTCGCCGTCGACGCTGCGTCCGGGACGATGCCGGTCTCACGGGCGTGGTCCGCCAGGAGCCCACGGAGGAGCCGGCGGCCACGGTGGAGGCGGCTCATGACCGTCCCCACGGGGGTCTTCATGATGTCCGCGATCTCCTGGTACGAGAAGCCTTCGACGTCGGCGAAGTACACGGCCATCCGGAAGTCCTCCGGGATGGCCTGCAGGGCGTCCTTCACGGCGGAGGACGGCAGGTGGTCGATCGCGTCGGCCTCGGCGGACCGGGCGGAGATCGACTGGGTGACGCTCTCCGCGCCGCCCAGCTGCCAGTCCTCGAGCTCGTCGATGGTGCCCTGGTACGGGTTCCGCTGGTTCTTGCGGTACGTGTTGATGAACGTGTTCGTGAGGATCCGGTACAGCCAGGCCTTCAGGTTCGTGCCCTGCTTGAACTGGCGGAACGCGGCGAAGGCCTTGACGAACGTCTCCTGCACCAGGTCCGACGCGTCGGCCGGGTTGCGGGTCATCCGCATGGCCGCGCCGTAGAGCTGGTCCATGAAGGGCAGGGCCTGGTCCTCGAACAGGGACCGCAGCTCCGCCTCGGAGACGGTCTTCGCGTCCACCGGCTCGTCTGCGGCGTCGTCGAGGGCTTCGTGCTCCTCTTCGACGGCGTCGAGCTGCACCTCGGTCTCGTCGACCAGGTGGTGCGGAGCTGCCTGCGGTTCGTCGGTCGTCATCGCCGCCAAGTCTAGGCCGAGCGTGCCGAGCGTCGTCGGCACCGCGGTCAGCACGGTTGCCGTGCCGGTCCGCTCTCGTGCGAGTGTTGCTGTCGCCACTGATCCTCCCGGTGCGTTCAGTACCCTGGTGAACCGATGGCAGACACGACGCATTCCCACAGCGGGGCCCAGCCCGCCGACCCCTGGATCGCCCCGGTCGCAGGGGGTCCGCTGCGCGGCGACGTCGCGCTGCCCGGGTCGAAGTCGCTGACGAACCGGGAGCTCGTGCTCGCGGCCCTCGCGGACGGCCCCTCGACGATCCGGCTCCCGCTGCACTCCCGTGACTCGGCGCTGATGACCGCGGGCCTCCGTGCGCTCGGCGTCGGCATCGAGGAGCTCGAGCCAGCGGCCGGCACCGCCCCGAACCCCTACGGCCCGGACCTCCGGATCACGCCCGCCCCGATGCACGGCGACGTCCGCCTGGACTGCGGGCTGGCCGGCACCGTGATGCGCTTCCTGCCGCCGCTCGCCGCCCTGGCCGTCGGTCCCGTCACGGTCGACGGCGACCCCTACGCCCGCAAGCGACCGATGCGCGCCATCGTGCAGGGACTCGTGGACCTCGGTGTCGACGTCACGGACGACGGCGGCGGTTCGATGCCGTTCTCGTTCACCGGCACCGGCTCGGTTCGCGGTGGTGCCCTGACGATCGACGCGTCGGCGTCCTCGCAGTTCGTCTCCGGCCTGCTGCTGTCGGCCCCCCGCTTCGACGAGGGCCTGCACCTCACCCACGTCGGCGAACGCCTGCCGAGCATGCCGCACATCGAGATGACCGTCGCGGCGCTCCGTGCCCGCGGCATCCGGGTCGACGAGCCGTCGGTCGGCGAGTGGGTCGTGCACCCCGGCCCGATCGGCGCGCGTGACGTCACGATCGAGCCCGACCTGTCCAACGCCGCGCCGTTCGCGGTCGCCGCGCTCGTCGCCGGCGGCACGGTCCGCATCCGCACCTGGCCCACCGACACGACGCAGGTCGGTGCCGACCTCGAGACGCTCCTGCCCCTGTGGGGGGCGAGCGTGGCCCGTGACGGTGACGACCTGGTCGTCGACGGCGGCGTCGGGATCCGGGGTGGGGCCTCCTTGCCGGGTCTCGAACTCGACCTGAGCCGCGGCGGCGAACTCGCCCCGGCGCTCGTCGCGCTGGCCGCGCTGGCGGACGCACCGAGCGAGATCACCGGCATCGGCCACCTGCGGGGCCACGAGACGGACCGCCTGGCCGCGCTGGCGGCGGACCTCAACCGGTCTGGAGGCGCGGTGCACGAACTCGACGACGGCCTGCGGATCGAGCCGGCGCCGCTCCACGGCAGCGCCTGGGGCGCGTACGACGACCACCGGATGGCGACCGCGGGGGCGATCGTGGGCCTCGTCGTCGACGGCGTCGCCGTCGACGACATCGGGTCGACCGCGAAGACGCTGCCGCAGTTCCCGGAGCTGTGGGCCGCGCTCGTGGCGTCCTCGGTGACCGCCGCACCGGTGAGTGGGGACTGACGCATGAGCTGGTGGGACGACGCCGACGGTGACGACTCCGACGCGGACGAGCCGTACGGGCAGTACGACGAGTCGAGCGTCCGGGTGCGTCCGAACCCGAAGGGCAACCGGCCGCGCACGAAGACCCGGCCGACGTACGACGACGCCCCCGTCGGGTGGGTGACGAACGTCGACCGCGGGCGGTTCGGCGTGCTGATCGACGACCACGTCATCACCGCGACGAAGGCCCGCGAGCTCGGCAAGAAGTCCGTCGTCACGGGCGACCACGTGTCGCTCGTCGGCGACGTCTCCGGCGACCCCGGGTCGCTCGCACGCATCGTGAAGGTCGCCGAGCGCACCACACTGCTGCGACGGAGTGCCGACGACTCCGACGAGGTCGAGCGCGTCATCGTGGCGAACGCCGACCAGATGCTCATCGTGGTGGCCGCCGCCGACCCCGAGCCGCGCACCCGCCTGATCGACCGGTACCTGGTGGCCGCGTTCGACGCCGGCCTCGACCCGATCCTCTGCATCACGAAGACCGACCTCGCCGACCCCGCTGCGTTCCTGGCGCACTTCGCCTGCCTGGACCTGCGGATCGTGACGAGCCGATCGGACGACGTCCCGTTCGAGGCGCTGCACGAGCTCCTGGACGACAAGGTGACCGTGACCGTCGGGCACTCCGGTGTCGGCAAGTCGACGCTGGTGAACGCCCTGACCGGGTCGACGCGGGCGATCGGGGTCGTGAACTCCGTGACCGGTCGGGGGCGGCACACGTCGTCGTCGTCGATCGCGCTGCAGGTCCGTGACGGCGGGTGGATCATCGACACGCCGGGTGTGCGGTCCTTCGGCCTGGGGCACGTCGACCCCGCGAACGTCTTCCGGGCGTTCGCGTCGCACGCCGTGCCGGTGCTGCCCGCGCGGGACGGCATCCCGTTGGCGCAGGCGCACGACTGGGAGATCGTCGACCGGGTGCAGGACGGGGAGCTCGGGCCGACCGGCGTGGAGCGGCTCGACTCGTTCAGGGCGCTGCTGACCGGGATGGGCGCGTCCGACCCCGGTTCCGAGTAGCGCGTCGGGGGTGCTGGCCGGGTGGTTGGCAGCTGGTCGTGCCGGCCGGGCAGTCGGCGCTGGTCAGTGCCGGCCGGGCGGGCGGGCGGCGGCTGGTCACGACACCCCGCGGTGTGTGCGTCGAGGGGTCGCGAACTGTCGGCTGGAGGGGGCGGCACCCGACACTTCGTGACCACTCGAGCGCCGGCGCGCGGTGAGTCGTGACCACTCCGGTTGCCGCGCCCCTCGCACGGTGCAGACCTCGCACCGTGCAAGGGGCGCTTGAACGGTGCGAGGTTGGGCACTCCGTGCGGGCTCGCGGGCCTCGCACGGAGTGGGCAACCTCGCACCGGACAGTGCCTCGGCACCGGGCCGGCGTCGACAAGCGCGCATCGGGGTTGTACAGTTGCGGTCGTGTCTGAAGTTGCAAAGTACAACTTTGCGCCGACCCCCGCTGTCGACGCCCCGTCCCCGAGCACGACGACGACGTCGCACGCGCACCACTCCCCCACCCACAAGTCCCCACGAGGCCCGAAGCCGCAGCGGTCCGACAGCGTCCTGCGCCCCGCCGGCCTCGGTCGCGTGCTGCGGACGTTCGCCTCGCACATCCTCGTGCCGCTGTTCCTGGCCGCCGGCATGGGCCTGGCCTACCTCGGTGCCTTCCACGCCCCGGCCCCGCAGGAACTGCCGGTCGGCATCGTCGGCCAGGGCGCGGCCACCCAGGTGTTCGCCCAGACCGTGACCGACCAGTCCGACGGCGCCCTCGTGGCCCACGTCGTCGCCTCGACGAAGGCTGCCGAGCAGCAGGTGCGCGACCGCGACCTCGCCGCCGTGTACGCACCGACGGCGACGGGTGCCACGCTCTACGTCTCGACCGCCGCGTCGGAGACCACCGCGAGCGCCGCGCAGAAGGTGTTCCTGCCGATCGCCTACGACCAGCACGTGCCGTTCCGGGTCGTCGACGTCGTGCCCACGGGCGACCAGGACACCACAGGCCAGGGGCTGTTCTTCCTGCTCGTGGCCCTGAGCGTCGGCGGGTACGCGTCCGCGATCGCCGTGGCCTCGGTCGCGACGAAGCTCCGTGCCGTGTGGACCGCGGTCATCGGGCTCGCCACCGCGGGGGTCGTCGCCGGCATCGGTGTGATCGTCGCCGGACCGATCTACGGCGTCATCACCACCCACCACTGGCAGGTGTTCCTGTTCGCCTGGCTCTACGACGCGATCATCGTCGCGCTCGGCGTCGGGCTGCACCCCGTGCTCGGCCGGTGGACCACCCCGATCCTCACGATGCTGTTCGTGATGCTGAACTTCACGTCGTCCGGCGGGATCTTCCAGCCGGCGTTCCAGCCCGGGTTCTTCGCCGCCCTGCACACCTTCTGGAGCGGTGCCGCGTGGCTGCAGGCCGCACAGGACCTGCAGTACTTCCCGGACGCCTCGCTCGGCCGGTCGTCGCTCGTGCTCGCCCTCTGGCTGGCCGCCGCGCTCCTGCTCTGCGTCGTGGTGCACGGGCTCGTCGCCCGCCGGACCCGCATCGCCCGCGAGCGCGAGGTCACCCGACTCGAGGAAGAAGAGGTCGTCGCCGTGTAGCGACGGTAGGTTGGGCGACGTGGACCTCAGCGCCGACCTGGACTTCGCCCGCTCCCTCGCCGACACCGCCGACGCGATCAGCCTCGAGCGCTTCCGTGCCGCCGACCTGCACGTGACGAAGAAGGCCGACAGCACGCACGTCACCGACGCCGACCAGGCCGTCGAACGAGCCCTGCGCGAGCGACTCGCCGCCGAGCGACCGGACGACGCGTTCCTCGGCGAGGAGACGACGGCGGACACCGGGGCCGAGGCCATCAGCGAAGGACACCGCCAGTGGGTGGTCGACCCGATCGACGGCACCGCCAACTACCTGCGCGGCGTGCCGGTGTGGGCGACCCTCATCGCGCTCGCGGTCGATGGCCGCCCGGTGCTCGGCGTCGTCAGTGCGCCCGCCCTCGGCAAGCGCTGGTGGGCGGCCGAGGGGTCCGGCGCGTTCTCACTGGACGGACCGCTCCGGGTCTCCGGGGTGTCCGAGCTCGCCGACGTGAGCCTGAGCTACAACAGCATCCAGCAGTGGGACGACGACGACCGCCTCGAGCCGCTCGTCGACCTGTCGCGCCGGGTCTGGCGCACCCGGGCCTACGGCGACATGTGGTCGTACATGATGGTGGCCGAGGGCGTCCTCGACGTCGCCGGCGAACCGGACCTGAAGCCGTGGGACATCGCAGCTCTCGTCCCCATCGTCGAAGAGGCCGGTGGCCGCTTCACCTCGCTCGACGGCGATCCCGGGCCGTGGCACGGCAGCGCCCTCGCCTCGAACGGCCTGGTGCACAACGCCGTCGTCGAGGTCATCCGCCGCGACTCCTAGGCACGGTCGGCGGGCCGGTCAGCCCCGCTCGGCGGATCCGGACGCCCCGGTGCGCTCGGCGGACCCCGCAGCCGAGTCCGAGTGCCCGGAGTCCCCGTCCGACCGCCGCGCCGCCCGACGTCGCGCCACCAGGTCCGCACCGGCAAGCACCAGTGCGAGCGCCATCAGCGACACCGTGAACGTCGTGCCACTGCGGAACGCGTCGTGGTACGCGTCGAGCCGAGCGCCGGACCCACCGGAACCCGAGCCCGCCGCCTCGCTCCGCACGATCCCGTAGAAGATGCTCGTCGCGACCGCGGTGCCGATCGCGGTGCCGACACGCTGCCCGAGCTGTTGCATCGACCCCGCCACCCCGGACTGCTCGACGGGGATCTCGGCCAGGGTCAGGGTCTGGTTCGGCGACACCACGAACCCGCCACCGAGTCCGCCGACCAGGAACGCGCCCGCCATCGCCCACGGGGTGACCTCCGGCGGGGTGGCGACGGCGGCCACCATGAGCAGCAGGAAACCGACGACGACCATCCCGAGCCCGGCGACGACCAGCGCCCGCCCGACCCGGTCGACGATCCGTCCGCCGATGTAGGAGCCCACGGCGCTCGTCGCGGCGAAGGGGATGCTCACCATGCCGGCGAACAGCGGCGAGAGCCCGAGGCCCTCCTGCAGGTACAGCGTGACCATGAGGAACGACGCCGGCAGCGCCGCGAAGTAGACGGCGACGATCGACAGCCCGTTGCGGTACGACGACAGCCGGAAGAGCTCGAAGTGCACCACGGGCGACTTGCCCTGCCGCTTGAACCGCTGCTCCCAGAGCACGAACAGCACGAGGAACACCGCGAAGCCCACCAGCCAGAACCAGCGGGTCGCGGAACCACCACCGCCGCTGGTCAGCACGAACGGCAGCATCAGGGTGATGATCGCCGCGCCGAGCAGCAGGATGCCGACGATGTCCAGTTCACGGTCCTGCGCCTTCCCCTGGGCACCCTTCGGCAGCAGGCGGACGGCGAAGAGCAGTGCGGCGATCCCGAGGGGCACGTTCATCCAGAACAGCAGCCGCCAGCCGGACTCCTCGCCGCCGATCGCGATGAGGCCACCGCCGATGGTCGGCCCGAGGGCGGTGGAGATGCCGATCATCGCCCCGAAGAGCCCGAACGCGCGGCCCCGCTCCGGCCCGCGGAACAGCTGCTGCACGAGTCCGATGACCTGGGGCATCTGGATCCCGGCGGCGAAGCCCTGCAGGATCCGCGTGACGATCAGGACCTCGATGTTCGGTGCGACGGCGCACAGCAGGCTCGATCCGGTGAACGCGCTGAGCCCCACGATGAACATGACCCGTCGGCTCTTCAGGTCTCCGAGCCGACCAGCGGGCACGAGGGCGAGGCCGAACGCCAGCGCGTACCCCGCCACGATGAGCTGGAGCGACGAACTGGTGGCCCCGAGGGACTGCTCGATCGAGGGCAGCCCGACGTTCACCTTGGACAGGTCGAGGATCGTCAGGGCCGCGACGGCGACGCACACGGCGAAGGCCCGCCACCGGGTGCGGTCATCGAGGCGGGCGTCGGTCGGTTCGGCGTTGGACATCCCGTCCTGGCTACACCTGCGACGACGAACGAGGTCCGGACAGACCTGTACCCCGGTTCCGTCCGGAGGACCCGGATCGGGGTCAGGAGGGCGGGTGCCACTCCCCCGTCGTGGCCCCCCGTACTGGGGGCACAGTTCTGGACATCTGGTCGCGGGAGTCCGCCTCGCGGACCGGTACCTGAGTTATCGTGCTCCAGACGGCAGGTCACGTGATGCTCTCGGATTCCCTAGATCCGGACGGCGGAACAGACCGGTCGTGTTCGTCCGAAGACCCTAACCCGAGGGGTGATACAGACGATGACATCATCGTTCCCGAGCGGAACCGAGTGCACCCACACTCGTCGACCGCATCCAATCCACGACAGTTCCGGCGCGCGCTCAGTCGCCGCCGCTCGTCCGCACTCCGCCACGGTCACCCGCCGTGCAGCAGTCCGGTCCGCCTCAGTGCGCCCCGTCGCAGCGACCCCCGTGTTCGCCGACGCCCTCCTCGCAGCATCCGCCTCCGGACCCGGAGGCCGGTGAGTCATGGCACTCACCGGTCGACGTCTCGAGGTCGACCGGATCGCGACCCTCGCAGTGCTCCCACGGGAGTCCGCGATGGTCGTGGTCGGCGACCCTGGTTCCGGACGCAGCAGCGTCCTCGACGCGGTCTCGAACCGCGTTTCCCTCCCCGTCGTCCGGGTCGGTGTCAACGGGAGTGAATCCCGCTGGCCACTGGCCGGGGTGACCTCCCTGTTCACCGCGCTCGACGACCCCCGAGCGACCGCGCACATCGCCCACCTGCTGCAGGCCGGCGGGACCGCGGCCGCCGTGACGGCCGGGCTGGCGGCGGCGCACGACTTCCTCGACGCCGTGCACGCCCTGACCCTCCCGCCGACGCTCGTCCTCATCGACGACCTCGACCGGATGGACGCAGAGAGCCAGGAACTCATCGCGTTCCTCGCCGGACGACTCGCGGGCACCGCCCTGCGCGTCGTGGCGACGGTCCGCTCGGTGCCGTCGGACGGTCCGCTCGCGGCCCTGCCGACCCTGCGCATCGAACCGCTGGCCTCGGACGAGGCACTGATCCTCGCCCGGGCCATGGCACCGGCCGAGGCGAACGACGGCGTCCT
The DNA here is from genome assembly GCF_003234215.1 of Curtobacterium sp. MCSS17_006. Taxonomy (NCBI): domain Bacteria; kingdom Bacillati; phylum Actinomycetota; class Actinomycetes; order Micrococcales; family Microbacteriaceae; genus Curtobacterium; species Curtobacterium sp. MCSS17_006. The sequence goes on from NZ_QKSO01000004.1 coordinate 109,840, forward strand.
CGCCGTCCTCGCCGAGGAGACCGGTGGCAACCCCGGCGCGCTCCGCGAACAGCTCGCGGTGCTCACCCGGGAGCAGCTCACCGGCGCGGAGCCGATCGTGCTCCCGCTCCGACCCACTCCGACGACCGAGGCCATCGCGGCACTCGCACTCGGGCCCGCCGCGGGACGCGATCTGGACGTCCTCGCGAAGCTCGCCCTGGTGCCCGTCGCGAAGACCACGGCGTGGGACCGCGACGAGCTGGACGACCTGGTCGGGGCCGGTCTCGCGACCGTCCGCGGCCAGAGCGTCACCGTCCGGCACCCGCTGGTCCGTTCCGCGCTCTACTGGCGGATGCCCGCTCGTGACCGTCGTGCGGCACACGCCGAGCTGGCGACGGCGAGCGCGGAGACCGACCCGCGGTCGGCCGCGTGGCACCGGAGCTTCGTCGACGACGTCCCCGACGTGGTGGCGCTGCTCCAGGCCGCACGGTCGTACGTCGTGGACGGCAACGTGCACGCCGCGATCGCCCTGACCGAGCGTGCACTGCACGTCGGTGGCGGGACCGAGGACGAGCACGTCGCGCTCCTCGGGGTCGCGGAGGCCATGCTCGGCAAGCGCCTGCTCGGCTTCGCCGCGCGGTACCTCGCGGCGCTCCGTCCGTTCCGGACGACGCCGAACGAGGTCCGCCGGCTCCGCCTGCAGTACTCGGCCGAGTACCTCAGCGGTGACGCCGTGCACGCGGACGAGCTGCTCGTCCCCGTCGACGCGACCGACCCGGCCGAGGTGGACGCCGTCGCCGGGCTGATGGCCATGGTGGCGTGCTTCCGTGCCGAGGCGTGGGAGCTCGACCAGGCCAAGGACCTGCTGCACCGGATCGAACCGCTCGAGGGGTCGGCGTCCGCGCACACCCTCGAGATCGCGACGACCGCGCGGGAGCTCATCGCCGCCGTGGACGGCGTGCTGCCGCCCGACACCGAGCTGCACGACGGGCTCGCGACGTCGGAGCTCGTGGCGATGTCCGACCCGGCCCTGCTGCTCCTCGCCCACGCGCTGAGCATCGGCGAGCGCTACCGGAGCGCGCGACGGGTGTTCGCACTCGTGCTCGCCCGGGGGCAGGAGACCGCGGCGGTGTGGACCGAGGCGGCGCGCTACCTGACGGCCGAGAACGAGGTGCGCTCCGGGAACTTCCGGCAGGCTCTCCGCGCGATCGACGTGTGGGAGTCCGGTTCGTCCGTCGCCGAGCGGTTGCGTGAGCCCTCCCGGGCGATCGCCGTCGCGTGGCGGCACTTCGCCGAGGGCCGTTCCGCCGAGGCGCTCGACGTCGTGGACCGGTGCCTCGCGCACCGTTCGACGAGTCGGCTCTGGGGTGCGACGGCGAAGCTGCACGCGCTCCGCGGCAAGGTCCTGCTGCTCGACGGCCGCCTCGACGAGGCAGCCACCGCGCTCGAGGCAGCCGACGCCATCGGTCGGTCGCTCCGGAACCCCGCGGTGCTCCGGCACCTCGGCGACCTGGTCGAGGCGTACGTGCGGCTCGGACGGATCGACGACGCCCGGACGATCACGGCCCGCCTGGCGGCGGACCACCACGCCCGGCCCGGACGCTGGGGTGCCCTGGTGCTGGCGCGGAGCCTCGCGCTCGTCGCCGACGACACCACCCGCGAGCCGGCCCGTCGCCGTGCGCTGGAGCTGTTCCAGCCGCACGACTCGCAGTACGAACGGGCTCGCACGTTCGCGGCGTTGGCCGCGGTCGGCAACCCGGCGGAACGGCCGCGTCTCGGCGCGGCGGCCGCAGCGGCGTACGAGGCGGCCGGCCTGCGTCGACCGCTCGTGACGCCGGCGCCGGCTCCGGCGATGCCGCAGTTCGGCACGGGCTCGTCGTCGATCCGGTCCGCACCGGTGCTCTCGCCGGCGTTCCCCGGGACGCCGCGCAGCGCCCCCGACGCATCGGCGGTGCTCACGTCGCTGACCGCCGAGGAGCGTGCGGTGGTGCAGAAGGTCACCGAGGGCTACCGCAACCGCGAGATCGCCTCGTCGCTGTTCATGTCGCAGCGCACGGTGGAGCTGCGGCTCACGCAGATCTACCGCAAGGTCGGCGCGCGGTCGCGATCGCACCTGGTCGCGCTCCTCACGTAGGAGAGGCACATCCAACCGGGCTCGCAGGCTCGCCCGGCGCTGGGTCCGCGCGCCGCTGGCGCGTCGCTCAGAGCGAAGACCGCGCGGACGGGAGGCCCGGTACCAGCTGGTACCGGGCCTCCTGTCTGCGCGCGGTTGCGGGAGTCCGCACGCGACCGCAGCGCGGTGTGCCCCCGCACGCGGGGAACCGCAAGAGCGTCCGACGGGTGTTGCCGTGTGGTCGGCGGCGGGTGAGGCTTCTCCTGCACCGACCGCCGTGCCCCTCCCCCGGGGGCCAGCCCGCGGTACCCCGTCCGGTACCCGAACCCCTCGGCCCAACGACACCGACGTCCGTCCTCGCCTGATCCGAGGACGGGCGTCGGTTCCCGGGCCGGGAGGCCCTGGACGCGCGGCAGACCCGACGGCGGTCGGTGCCGCACCACTTCCACCTCCCCGTTCCACCCACCCTCGTTCCCCCGAAGGGACAGCCGATGTGCGGCATCATCGCGGCCCGCGTGTCTGACGACGCGACCCCCTACCTGCTCGACGGACTCGAACGACTCGAGTACCGCGGGTACGACTCCGCCGGCATCGCCGTCCGGACGGCCGTCGGCCGCACCGAGACGATCCGCTCGGTCTCCCGCGTCGGCGACCTGCGCACGCTCGTCGCTGCGCGCTCCGGTGACGCGCTCACCGGCGTCGGCATCGGTCACACCCGCTGGGCCACGCACGGTGCCGTGCGCGAGGCGAACGCACACCCGCACGCCGACTGCACCGGCCGGATCTCGATCGTGCACAACGGCATCATCGAGAACGCGGAGCGACTGCGGCAGACGCTCGAGGCGCAGGGCCACCGCTTCCGGTCCGACGTCGACTCCGAGGTCATCGCGCACCTGGTCGAGCGCGCCCTGGCGGTCGACCCGGACCTGATGCTCGCGGTGCAGATCGCGACGGCGCAGCTCGAGGGCTCGTGGGCGATCGTGGTCCTGGACGCCCGGGACGGCCGCATGGTCGTGGCGGCGGACCGTTCGCCGCTCGTCGTCGCCCGCTCCGGCCGCGGTGACTTCGTGGCGAGCGACATCGGCGCGATCGCCGAGTGGTGCGAGACCTTCGTGGCGCTGCGCGACGGCGACGTCGTCGAGCTCGGCGAGGCCTGGACCTGGTCGTCCGACGGCATCACGGTGCCCGTGCCGTTCCCCACGCCGTCCCCGTTCGCCGCCGCCGCGCTCGACCTCGGCGACCACACCGACCACATGGCGAAGGAGATCGACGAGCAGGCCGACGTCGTCGCCACGATCCTGGACCGGGTGACCCGCCGCACCGCCGACGGCAGCATGTGGGTGGGCCTCGGCCTGGCCGGCTTCCACCGGCTGGCGATCGTCGCCTGCGGCACGTCGCTGAACGCCGGCCAGGTGATCGCGACCGCACTGCGCGGGATCGGTGGTGTGCCGACCGACATCGTCGTCGCGAGCGAGGCCGACCAGGCCGTGCTCGGCCCGGGCACCCTGGTCGTCGCGATCAGCCAGTCCGGCGAGACGGCCGACGTGCTCCGCGCCCTCGACCGGTTCGAGGACCGCCATCCGGTGCTCGCGCTGACGAACAACATGCACTCCTCGCTCGCCCGACGGGCCGACGCCGTGCTGGACTGCCACGCCGGCCCGGAGATCGGGGTCGCCGCCACGAAGACGTTCACGGCGCAGGTCGTCGTCGGGGTCGCGGCGATGATCTCCGCGATGGTGGCCTCCGGTCGCATCGAACCGTCGCACGCGCAGGTGCTCGTCGATGAGCTGCTCGACCTGCCGGCCCGGATCGAGCACGCCGCGCGCGTGTCCGCCGAGCGGATGCCGCTGCTGGTGTCGAGCGTCAAGGAGGCGACCGGGTTCCTGTTCCTCGGCCGCGGTGCCGGGCTGCCGTACGCCGCCGAGGGAGCCCTGAAGCTCAAGGAGCTCAGCTACCGCTGGGCCGAGGCGTACCCCGCCGGTGAACTCAAGCACGGGCCGCTCGCGCTGGTGGACGACGGCACCCCGGTGGTCGTCATCGACCACGGTGAGCCGAAGATCCAGTCGGCGATCGCCGAGGTCCGGGCCCGCGGCGGCTTCGTCATCACGATCGGCGGCGAGTCCGCGGACATCCCCGCCCTTGGCCGCCGTGGCACCGGTGACCTGGCCTGGGGCGCGATGACCGCGCCGTGGGGTCCGCTCGAGGCCGTCGTGCCGCTGCAGATGCTGGCCCGCGAGCTCGCCCTGCAGCTCGGGTGCGACGTCGACAAACCCCGGAACCTGGCGAAGTCGGTGACGGTCGAATAGCCGGGCGCCGACGCGTGAACCGCCTGACGGTCTTCCTCGCCGTCCTCACCGCCCTGGCGATCGCCGGCACCGTGGTCCTGGTCACGGTGGTGCTGACGACGCCCGTGCTCCCCTGACGCCGATCCCGCAGGGTCTTCCTGGGCGGGGCTGCGATGCTGGTCACTTGACCACCGCAGCCCCGCCCCTCGTCTTCGTCGCGCTCCTCGTCGGCGCCGTCCTGCCGTTCGTGCCGTTCGTCGGCCGGGTGGCCCGCATCGCCGCGACCATCGCGCACGAGGTCGGGCACGCGATCGTCGTCGTGCCGTTCGGCGGGCGGATCCAGCGGATCGAGCTGCACCCGGACGGGTCCGGCGAGGCCTGGGTCCAGCTCGGCCGGGTGCCCGGCGGCATCCGGTGGCTCGTCCGGATCCTGAACCTGTACGCCGGGTACAGCGCACCCCTGTGGGCGGGGGTGCTCCTGGTGACCGGGGTGCTGCACGGCTCCCGCTGGCTGCCCGTGGTGGTGCTCGCGGTCATCGGGCTCGTCGCGCTGGCGTTCGTCCGGAACTGGTTCGGCCTGCTCGTCGTGCTCGGCTTCGACGCGCTCGCCCTGTGGGTGGCCGTCCGCCCGTCCGAGGCCACCGTCCTGGTGGTCGCCGCCGTCGGGGCCTTCTTCGTCGTCGACGGCCTGCGCTCGGTGGTGCAGGTCGGTCGGTGGCTGCTCACCGGCGCCCGGGTGCAGACTGACTTCCACATCGCCGCGGCCGAGATGCGGGTGCCGGCGTCCCTGTGGTTCGTGCTGTTCGTCGCCGTGAACGCCGTCGCGGTGTGGCTGGCACGCGAGCCGCTGCTCCAGGTCTGGGACACCGTCGTCACCGGGGTCCGCGCGCTCGTCTGAGGCTGCGCTCGCGTAACCGGGGGCCGCAATCGCCTGTCCGCGCCGAGCGGCTGCGAGGCTACCGCCAGACGACCCCCGGAGGTGTCCCATGGCGACCGACGACCACGGCTTCGCGACCGAGCAGGTACACGGCGGCTTCGTGCCCGACGCCGGGCACGGTGCCCGGGTCCCCGCGATCCACATGTCCTCCGGGTTCCTGTTCGACGACTTCGACCAGGCCCGCGACCGCTTCGCCGACACCGACGACGGCTACACCTACACGCGCCTCGGCAACCCCACGAACGCCGACGTCGAGCGTCGCGTGGCGCTGCTCGAACGCGGTGTCCAGGCGATCCTGGTCGGCAGTGGTCAGGCGGCGGCGACCGTGGCGTTCCTCGGCCTGCTGCAGGCCGGCGACCACGTCGTCAGCGCCCGGAGCATCTACGAGGGCACCCGCGGGCTGCTGCTGCAGAACCTCGGCCGGCTCGGCATCGAGGTCGACTTCGTCACCGATGCCCGCGACCTCGACGCCTGGGCCGCCGCGGTCCGACCGAACACGAAGGCGTTCTTCGCCGAGACGATCCCGAACCCGAAGAACGACGTCCTCGACATCACCGGCGTCGCCGAGACCGCGCACCGCGCCGGCGTCCCGCTGATCGTCGACAACACCCTCGCCACGCCGTACCTGGTGCGCCCGGTCGAGCACGGTGCGGACATCGTCGTGCACTCGGCGTCGAAGTTCCTCTCCGGGCACGGCGCCGGACTCGGCGGCGTGGTCGTCGACGGCGGCCGCTTCGACTGGTCCGCCGCCCCCGAGCGCTGGACCCACCTGACCAGCCCCGAACGGTCCCTCGGCGGCGAGAGCTACGTCGACCGGTACGGCAACCGGGCCTTCGCCGTGTTCGCCCGCGACGTCGTCGCCGCACGCATCGGCCCGGCGCCGTCCCCGTTCAACGCGTTCCTGCTCCGCCAGGGCATCGAGACGCTGTCGCTGCGGGTGGAACGCCACTGCGCGAACGCGCTGGCCGTCGCGTCCTGGCTGGACCAGCAGCCGGAGGTGACGAGCGTCGACCACGCGGGCCTGGCCTCCAGTCCGTTCCACGACCTCGCCCAGCGCTACCTGCCCCGCGGGGCCGGGTCCGTCTTCGCCTTCACGCTCGCCGGTGGCGAAGCCGCCGCGCGGGCGTTCATCGACGCCGTGCAGCTGTTCAGCCGGATGACCCACCTGGGCGACGTCCGCTCGCTGATCCTGCACCCGGCGACCACCACGCACGCCGGCCGCACGCCGGAGGAGCGAGCCGAGCAGGGCATCGACGACGGCCTGATCCGGCTGTCGGTCGGCATCGAGGACGTCGCGGACCTGCTCCGCGACCTGGAACGCGGGTTCGCCGCGGTGCGGTCCGCAGACGCCGCCGCCGGCCTGGAGGCACGTGGAGCGTCCGACGCGCAGCGCACGGCAGTCGGTGGGCCGGCCCTCGACCGGCAGGAGCGCTGAATGGCCGAGCTGCAGCACTTCGGGTACTTCTTCTCGCGCGGCTTCGGCCCGCAGGCCTGGGGCCGGTCCGACTGGGACTGGGGCCACGACTGGACGAAGCCGGACCTGTACCAGGAGTCCGTCCGGACGCTCGAGCAGGCCGGCATGGACCTGGTGATCGCCGAGGACGCCGTCTCGCTCGGCTCCCCCGCGACCCTCGACCTGCGCATCCGGCAGGCGTACGGCGGCCCGAAGCACGACCCGCTGCTGCTCGCCCCGTACCTGTTCGCCGCGACCTCGCACATCGGCATCGCGCCGACCGTCAACGCGGGCATCACCCCGCCGTACCTGGCGGCACGGCAGTTCGCGACCCTGGCGCACCTGTCCTCGGACCGTCTGGGTATCAACGTCGTCACCGACGTCGGCAGCGCACGCCACGCCGGCCTGCCGCCGCTGCCGCACGACCAGGCGTACGACCGCGCCGAGGAGTGGATCACGCTGCTCCGCCGGCTCTGGCACTCGTGGGGCGACGCGTACGTCGGCTCACCGGACTCGTGGCACTTCGCGGACGGCGACGCGCTCGACGCGTTCCACCACGAGGGCACCCACTTCACCGCCGACGGTCCGCTCAACGCCCTGCCGCTGGCGTCGGACCCCGTGGTCGTCTCCCCCGGTGGCTCGGGCCGAGGGCTCGCGTTCGCCGGGACCCACTCGGACGTGCAGCTCGCGCTCGCGCCGCTGTCCGCCGCCGCGGTGACGGAGTACCGAGCACGGGTGATCGCGGCAGCCGAGGCCGCAGGGCGGTCCACCGCGGACCTGCGGATCCTGTTCGTGCTCAAGCCCGTGATCGTGTCCTCACCGGAGGAGGCCGACCGCATCGTCGCGGCGTCCGAACACCCCACCGACGACGCGCTGCGTGCGGCGGCGATCGCGTGGTCGAGCGACTCCGAGACCGACCTGCTCGCACTCGACCTGGACGCCCCGGTGCCCGACGGGACCTTCGGGGAGCACGTCTCGGCCGGCACGATCCGCGGGCTGCTCGGGGACACCCCGGACGCACCGCTGCGGGAGCTGCTCACCCGCAAGGCGCGGCAGGGGCGGATCGCGCCTGGGTCGGGATCGCGGTCCGGGTTCGTGGGGACCGCGGACGAGTTCGCGGACTTCATCGAGGAGCTCGGCAGCGACGCCGACAACGACGGGATCATCTTCTCGGGCGACCTGCACCCGGCGCAGATCCACCGGATGTTCGGTGACCTGGTGCCGGTGCTCCGGCGCCGAGGGCTCCTGCGACGGGAGTACGGCGCCGGAGGGATCCGGGCGAACCTGTTCGACTTCTAGCGGGAGCGGCTGCGGGCGCCCCGTCGACCGTTCGGTCCGGATCCGCGGTCCGGACGGTCGATGTGCCGCACCACGCGTCGGCGCGAGGCTGGACCCACCACACCGAACGGAAGGACCATCCCCATGCGTCTCCCCCGCACCCTCGTCGCCACCGCCGCTGCAGCCCTCGCCGTCACCGGCATCACGGCCGGCGCTGCCGTCACCTCGTCGAACAGCGCCACCGCCGATGTCCGCACCGCCACGGACGCCCGCACCGTCGCGGTCACCGGCGACGCCGTCGTCGAGTCGAAGCGGCTCAGTTCCGCCGACGCCATGCGGGCGGCCTCGGCCGCCCTCGCCGCCGCAGAGGCGGACGGCGCCGGCTTCGTCAGCGTCTCGGTCGTCGACCGCAACGGCCAGCTGCAGGCCTTCGTGCGCGGGGAGAACGCCGCGTCCCACACGATCAGCGCATCACGGCAGAAGGCGTACACCGCCGCAGCCTTCGGGTCGCCGACGTCCGAACTCGCGAAGCGCGCCACGGGCGACAACGCCGGGCTGAAGGACCTGCCCGGCACGCTGTTCCTCGCCGGGGCCGTGCCGGTCAAGGCGGGCGAGGCCTCCATCGGCGGCATCGGTGTCGGCGGCACCCCGTCCGGCGCCACGGACCAGGAGTACGCGCAGGCGGGGCTCGACGCGATCACGAAGTGACCCGGCAGCGCTGAGTCGATCGTGACGACGGCGGAGCGACCATCGGTCGCCCCGCCGTCGTCACGTCGTCACGTCGTCACGTCGTCACGTCGTCACGTCGTCACGTCGTCGGGCGAGCGTGCGGTTTGCGCCTGGCCGTCGAAGGCGATGATGCCCCGTCGGGTGGCCTCGGCCACCGCGCCGGCCCGGCCGTCGACACCCAGCTTCGCGAACACCCGCACCAGGTGCGTCTTCACCGTCGACTCGCTCATGAAGAGCCGCCCCGCGATCACCCGGTTCGTCGAGCCGTCGGCGAGCAGTTCGAGCACGTCGAGCTCACGAGGGGTCAGGGCCTCGTCCGGTCGTCGACCACGGTCGAGCATGCGTTCCGCCACGGCCCGCGCGTACACGGCGGTCCCGGTGGCGGCGGCCCGGACCGCGGCGGCGAGTTCCTCGGCCGTGGCGTCCTTGAGCAGGTACCCCGTCGCCCCGGCATCGAGCGCCCGCATGATCGCCACGTCGGTCCCCGTGGCCGTGAACACCAGCACGCGGGTGGTCCGCACCAGTCCGGGGATCAGGTCGACGCCGTTCCGCGTCCCCAGACCCAGGTCGAGCACGACGACGTCCGGGGCAGCCTCGGCGACCAGGGCGGTCACGGCTTCCGGGTCCCCGGTCGACGCGACGACGTCGATGTCGGGGAAGGTGCCGAGGATCGCAGCGACACCGGCCCGGAGCACCGGATGGTCGTCGACGAGCAGGACGCGGGTCATGGTTCCTCCAACGGGACGGTCGCCCGCAGCACCGTACCGTCCGGGCCGGAGCGGATGTCGAGCGTGCCGCCGACGGCCTCGAGGCGCCGGCGCATCATCGTCAGGCCGTGGCCCCCGGTCGGCCCGGGCGTGACCGGCAGGCCCGGGTCGAAGCCGCCGCCGTCGTCGCGGACGACGACCGCGACCGAGTCGTCCTGGTTCCGGAGCTCCAGCGAGATCAATGCGGCGCCGGCGTGCCGTTCGGCGTTGCCGAGCGCCCCCTGCGCGCTCCGCAGCAGGGCCAGTGCACGCATCGGGGTCACCGTCTGCGGCTCCCCGACCGCCGACCAGCGGGCGCCCACGCGCTCGGCGGCCGTGGAGAGCGCGGCCGTCAACGAGTCGGTCAGCCCGTCCGCCGCGCCGTTCGCCGACTCGCCGGCGTCCGGTCGGTCTGCTCCGAGGCCGTCGACGAGCGCGCGGGTGTCCACCACCGCGCTGCGCAGTGCACGGCGTGCCTGCTGTGCCAGGGCATCGTCCCCGGACCGTTCCGCCGCTTCGGTCAGGAACAGTGCGCCCGCCACCGACTGCACCACGGTGTCGTGGAGCTCAGCGGCGACGTGCTGGCGGGCTTCGAGCGCACCGGCCCGCCGCTCGGAGGCAACGAGTCGGGCGCGGGTGGCGACGAGCTGCCGGACGGTTCGCGATCGCTCGTGCAGTGCCACTCGCGACACCACGATCGCGGCGAGGAACACCGAGCCGGACAGCAGACACCCCACGAGCAGCCCCGGGTCGTCGTTCCCGGTCAGGCGGGGCACCGAGACCGCGGCGACGACGAGCGCCGCTGCGCTGGCGAGCGTGGCCGGGACGACCCGCATGGTCGTCTGCAGCAGGACCACCAGCGGGACGACGCTCCACGCGGCGCTCGGGGCGACCACGACGAGCACGACGGTGAGGAGCACGAGTCCGAGGGGTACCGCGACGGGAACCGGCCGGCGGAGGAGCACGACGGCGCTGGCCGAACCCGCTGCGATCAGGGCGACCCCGAGCGTGACCGCGACGACGTGGTTCGGCTCACCGGCGTGGAACTGGTGGTACCGCAGCGTCCCGACGGCGGTGACGAGCGCCAGGGCTGCGGCGGCGAGGGTGCTCGCCCGGCGGCTGAGGAGCCGGCCCAGCCCGCGCCAGGACGACGAGGGTGGGACCGGGGGCACCGCACCAGGGTACGGACCCCCGGTCGGAGATCTGCTGTGCCGCCCCTGCTACTTCTTGGACTTCTTCTTGTCGTCGTCCTTCTTGGACTTCTTCTTCTTGTCGTCGTCCTTCTTGGACTTCTTCTTGTCGTCGTCCTTCTTGGACTTCTTCTTGTCGTCGTCCTTCTTCGACTTCTTCTTCTTGCCGTCGTCCTTCTTCGACTTCGCCTTGCTGGCGCCCGTCGGCAGCGGCAGCACGGCCGACACGGCCTCCGGCTCCGCCTGCGAGGCGTCATCGTCGGCGTCGGTCTCGCCGGACGCAGCCTCGGTCTCGGGCGACTCCACCCCGTCGATCCGCTCGACGACCACGGCCGAGCCGGTGTCCAGCTCGACGTCGACCGCGTGCTCCTCGAGCACCGGTGCCAAGGCGTCGGCAACCCGCTCGACCGTCAGGACGGCGTCTGCTTCGGCGAGCCGGAGCAACGCCTGCGCGGTCCGGACCCGGGTGGTCGTCTTGCGCTCGAGGACGTCGGACCGTGCCCCCTCGAGGAACGTGCGCAGCGAGCGTTCCACGGCGGAGCGTCCGCGCGGTGCGGCGCGGTCGAGCCGATCGAGTTCCCCGGCGACCCCCGAGACGTCGTCGGCGACGTGCTCGTGGCGGACCGAATCGATGAGCGCGGCGATGGCAGCTGCGGCACGCTCGACCCCGACGGAGCGCTGGTCGAGCACGACGAGCATCTCGACCACCGAGCCGTACGTGACGGTCTCGAGCCGCACCGGTTCGGCGCCGCGGCCGCGCACGACCAGGCGGGTGTCGGGGTTCGGCAGCCATGCGGCGAGGGCGGCGACCGTGGCGACGGAGCCCACGATCCGCTCGTACTCGCTGAGCACCACTCGTTCCTGCTCCCGCAGACGGACACGGATCGCGATCTCCTGCACCACGTGCTGACCTCTCGTTCGGGGTTCGGCGCGAGCGTGTGCTGCGCGCCTGTGCCGGAGCGTAGTCCAAAGCCTTGGCTCCGAAGCGTGCGGAACGATCCCACGCCAACGGAGCCCTTCAACGACATCCGACTGCGAGTACTAGTAAGCCATCCGGATTCGCACTATCGTCGGACATGGCGACCTACCACCGGTCGGACGAAAGAAGATAACCATGACGGAATCGGCTAAGCGCTTCGCTGACACATCTAGGGGTCGGGAATGGCTGAGAAACTTCCCGGAATCAGATCGCACAACCGCGACTCTTCTGCTCAACAGCATTACGTACTATTCGGACAACCAGTTTCGAGCAGAAATGAAAGCCCTGCTCGTCTCCACGATTGCAGCCAGCGATAGAGCACCAACAGCCGTATTCCCGATTCATAATCTAAGAAAAACCAGTTCCGCTCATTTTCTGGGATGTGCCGGCTACCACGAGTCGGACGAATGTAAGACTGAATCACTATCAGGTAGCGAGCTTGTAGTCCTTAACATCCTTCAAAAGCTCTCGGTGCCACTCAACCTTCGCGTGTCGCCCAGACCCGATGAGATGTACAGCGATCGAATCCGACGCATCCTTCTCGTGACAGACCAGATAATAACGGGGCAAGAAGCGGAACTCTACCGAGAGTTTGTGATGCGTAATCCGCGGATTCGGAGTTGGACCTCATTAAGGTGGACAACTGTCGAAGTCGTGAGCCATTCCATCTCAGACTCAGCACTATCCCGCCTCGGCCAAGCCGGTCCCATTCACTTCGAGCATGTTGCGAAGACGTTCAATAACGCGGGATGGACCGAAAGCGAACAGGCCGCAGTTCGTGACCTCTGCTTTCGATCCACGCCAGCTTCGAAAGAGCCCCTCGGTCGCGGTGATGCCGAATCTCTCCAGGCCTATGGACACACAGTCGGTAACGGCCTACCGGCAATTCTTCGTCAGACGAAACGAAAGGGCGGCGGCTCCTGGACCCCTCTCCTTCCGTACGATCGAGGTTATGGCTTCGAAACAGCCGAACTGAACGCGATTGAGAAAATCGATCGCCCCTTGGACGGGATCGCCGCGCGCCCGAAGCATCGACCCGGCCTTCGTCGAACTCAAGTCATCCGTAAGACCCTTGAACTCAAAACTAGTCGCGAGAGGTTCGGGAAAAACGCTCAACCCATCGGTATCCTTCTGGCAAGCATTGACGCGGGCAACCACACCGCGGCGGAGGTAGCAGATGCAGCAGACATGTCCACATCTAGATTCATCGCGATCGCGAGTCTCGCCCATGAGTACGGTCTCGTTGCTGGCTACCCTCAATTGAGGGTTGAGATCGGGGCCGGCAAGTGGAGCGGACCTTCCCAGCTATCGCTGACAACGGGAGGCAAAGTTGCCCTTCGTCGGCTTCGGATGCTTGGTACTCGCTTAACCCAGCGCGAGCAGAGACGGCGCTCTTCCACCTCCGGGAGCAGCACGAAGAAATCAAAGTTTGCGCCGAACAGTGAACCGTACTACCCTCAATCCTTAAGGTGAGGGGATCCCGCGTTAGTCAAGAGTCGGTACCGTCGGTATCGATCGCCCCTAGTAGTTGAAGGGGAGCCTTGCGGCCGCTTCGAATCGGAGATTCGGAGCGTGGAAAATCTCCCGCTTCCGGAAGGATCGCAGCACCCGCTTCCCCCTCGAAGACTCGGGACGCGCGCGCTGCGTTGCCCCTCCGGGGCTATGACCAAAGGTAACGATGGAATCCCCTCACCTCTACCGCCGCAACGCTCCGACCGATACGGAAGCCTCCGTGATCGATCGAGCGATTCAACTGATGTCGCTGCAATCTCGTAGCGGGGCGACTCCAATCCTGACCCTTAAACACCTCGCCGTGCAGTCTGGAGTTCGACTTTCGTTCCTTGAGCGCATCGCTGACCGAGAGTTAGACGCTTACGACGTTCACGAAGTGAAAAAACGCGGGCGTTCGTCGAAGCGGCTTATAGCAGCACCGCACGACGAGCTTTTGCGGGCACAGCGGTGGCTGTTGGATAACGTCTTCGCTCACGCGTCAATTCATAGCGCCTCATACGCGTATCAAACGGGACGATCAGCCAAACTTTGTGCACAACAGCATCTTGGTGCACGGTGGGCAATCAAGCTGGATGCCAAAGATTTTTTTCATCAATATGATGAATTTCAAGTCTTTAACCTTCTGAGAGGGTTCGGGTACTCTCCTCTGGTGAGGTTGGAAATTGCGAGGATTTGCACACGGCATGTGAGCACAGATCAGGATTGGTTGCCCGACAAATACAGGCAACCAACGCGTCTGCGGAGCATCCCAGAGCTACCACCCGCTGAATACATGTGGAGCGGACCGGATCTGATCGACGTAGAAGCATATGCACATCTCCCACATTCCCAAGGTCGCCGCCTCGGGTATCTGCCCCAAGGCGCCCCCACAAGCGGGGCTATTTCAAATGCTCTAGCATATGATCTGGATCAATCTTTCGAAAAGCTTGCGGAAGCAAATCGAATGACGTATACGCGATACGCAGACGACATCTTCCTATCCTCATATTCGATATTCGAACGCCCCAGTGCCGAGCAAATTGTGCATCAAGCACACTCAATCTTTGAGCAGCATGAACTCCAACCGCATGCAAGAAAGTCGCGAATCTTGACTCCGGGTCGCCCCATTGAGCTACTCGGTATCCGCGTTGACGGGGAATCAACTCAGTTACCGAAAAGGATCAAGTCCAAGATCGAGTTTCATATTCGAGGAGTAGAATCTTTCGGGGTTCACGTCCATGCAAGTCATTCTGGATTCCGCGAAGGCCTTGGCTTCGTGAATTACTTAGAAGGAATGATTCGCTACGCAATCAACATCGAGCCGGAGCGCGGCCGTCGTTGGAACAGGAGACTTCGGCATGCACTGAGCGGCCGCGTATGAGGACTCTTTCCCTCCTCAACCCTCAGAGCGCGGCTGATTTCGCGCTCGAGGAATCAGGTGACCGTGAATGGCTAGTTCACACATGAAATCCCAGCTCCGAAGGAGTTACGACTGCTCTCGGAACCATCTGGTCGGCTCAATCAAACACGGAGCGCCCCGATGGCATCTTCGAATGACAACAGGGCGCTCCGACAGCGGTGACAGCGGTTCGTCGTTCGGCGAATGGTGGAGATGGGGGGAATCGAACCCCCGTCCATCGCTGCAATTCGACGTCTTCTACGGGCGTATCCGGATAGTTCGTTCTGCTCGGCCCCGTCCTTTGCTACCGGCTTCTAGGACGACGGGCCCAGTCTCAGCGCAAGTCCCGCACGGCCCTGAGGCGCAACCGTGCAGCAAGTCCTCTGGATGACGTCGGGATCAGGTTAGAAGACGGTCACCTGGCCGACGGACTTCATGTGCTGGGCTGCTTACGCAGCGAGAGCGAAGTCAGTGCGCTTGGAATTGGCACTTGTTGTTTTCCACGGATCGTTTACGAGATAACCGTGGGTCCTCGGCCCGCTTCCCGTCGGCACACAGGCAATGTCGAAACCGATCATCCCCATGCGGGCCGGACGTGCGAGCCGCTGTCACGCTGTTGAGTTGCCAATGCCCCTGTCGGAGCAGTCCCTCAGTCTAGCCGAGGAGGTGCGTCGGCGCTACTCTCCGACGCGGTTCCGGGTGCGCATCGCCCGCTCGGCCTCACGCTTGTCGGTCTTCTCGCGCAGGGCCTGGCGCTTGTCGAACTCGCGCTTGCCCTTCGCGACGGCGATCTCGATCTTGGCCCGACCGTCGTGGAAGTAGATCTGCAGCGGCACGAGGGTGTAGCCGCCCTGCGCCGTCTTGTGCGAGATCTTCACGATCTGCTGCTTGTGCAGGAGCAGCTTGCGCTTGCGTCGGGGCGAGTGGTTGTTCCACGTGCCCTCGGTGTACTCCGGGATGTGCACGGCGTCGATCCACGCTTCGCCACCGTCGATGTAGGCGTACCCGTCGACCAGGGACGCACGCCCCATCCGCAGGGACTTCACCTCGGTACCGGACAGGACCATGCCCGCTTCGTACGTGTCCTCGATGAGGTAGTCGTGCCGGGCGCGACGGTTCGTCGCGACGATCTTCTCCCCGCGTTCCTTCGCCATGACGACTCCTCTCGATGGTGACCGGTGCAGTGCGCTGCGTGGGTGGTTCCGCGCAGCCCTACAGACTACTCAACACGAAGCGGGCGGCGCACCTTCCCGGCGCGCCGCCCGTTCGCGGACGCTGTGCTGCGTCAGACCTTCAGGTACCGGCGGATGGCGATCGACGCCGATGCCGCGGCGAGGAGCACCCCGATCACGATCACCGCGGGGACCACGATGGCCGCGTCCCCCATGCCGATGAACGCGGTTCCGCTGAAACGGACGGCCAGGAAGTTCCGGACGAAGAACCACACCACGGCGGTGATCGCACCACCGGCCAGGACGGCTCCGATGGCGGCGGCGATCACCCCCTCGAGCACGAACGGTGTCTGGATGAACCTGTTCGACGCCCCGACGAGCCGCATGATGCCGAGCTCTCGCCGTCGACTGAACGCGGACAGGCGGATCGTCGTCGCGATGAGCAGCACCGCGGCCACGAGCATGAGCGCCGCGATGCCGATCGCCGTGAACGACGAGGCGTTGAGCAGGTTGAAGATCGGTTGCAGGTAGCTGCGCTGGTCGCTCACGCTCTGCACGCCAGCCACCTTCGACAGGCTCTCGACCAGGACGTCGGCCTGCGACGGGTTCTTCAGGTTCACCCAGAAGGTCTCGTTCAGGTACTCGGGCTTCACGAACTCGGTCGCGGCCGATTCCTTGAACTGCTCCTTGAACCGGGTGAAAGCCTGGTCCTGGTCCTCGTAGTACACCTTCTCGATGTACGGCTTGAGCGTCGACGAGTCGAGCTGCGCCTGGACCTGCTCGCGCTGGTCGTCGGTGGCCTTCGCGCCGGTGCAGTTACCCGTGGTGTCGGTGTCGGTGCACAGGTAGACGGCGACCTGCGCCCGGTCGTACCAGTACCCCTTCATCTGGTTGATCTGCATCTGGAGCAGGATCGCCGTGCCGACGAAGGTCAGGGAGATGAAGGTCACGAGGACGACGGAGACGACCATCGACGCATTGCGTCGCAGGCCCGAGCCGACCTCGGACATGACGAGCCCGAGCCTCATCGGATGAGCCCCGGGATGGTCTGGATGCCGGTGGTGTTGGACACGGTGCCTCGCTGGATCGGGACGGCCTGGGTCTGGTAACCGCCGGACTGCTCGTCGCGCAGGACGGTGCCGTTCGAGAGCTCGATGACCCGACGCTGCATCTGGTTCACGATGCTGGCGTCGTGCGTCGCCATCAGCACGGTGGTGCCTCCCTGGTTGATGCGTTCGAGGAGCGCCATGATGCCGGCGGACGTGGTGGGGTCCAGGTTCCCGGTGGGCTCGTCGGCCAGCAGGATCGCCGGCTTGTTCACGACGGCGCGGGCGATGGCGACACGCTGCTGCTCACCACCGGAGAGTTCGTGCGGCATGCGGGAGGCCTTGCCGGCGAGACCGACGAGCTTCAGCACGTCGGTCACGGCCTCGCTGATGAAGCCCTTGCTCTTGCCGATGACCTGCAGCGAGAACGCCACGTTGTCGAACACGTTCTTGTTCGGCAGCAGACGGAAGTCCTGGAAGACCACCCCGAGGTTGCGGCGGAAGTACGGGACCTTCCGCGATGCCAGGGACCCGAGGCGCTGCCCGAGCACGTGGATCTGCCCGCTGGTGGGCTTCTCCTCCTTGAGCACGAGGCGCAGGAAGCTGGACTTGCCGGAACCGGACGCGCCCACGAGGAACACGAACTCGCCCTTGAGGATCTCGAGGGTGAGGTTGTCGAGCGCCGGACTCGGGTTGCCCGAGTAGACCTTGGTGACCTGGTCGAATTTGATCATGACCGGATCAGGGTAGGTCGCCCCGCTTGGAAAGCAAGCGAGGCGCGCGGCTCAGGAACCCCTACTCGGCAGCGGATTGCTTGCGCCAGCGGATGCCCGCGTTGATGAAGCCGTCCAGATCGCCGTCGAACACGGCTGAGGGGTTGTTCACCTCGTGCTCCGTCCGGAGGTCCTTGACCATCTGGTACGGCGCCAGGACGTAGGAGCGGATCTGGTCGCCCCAGCTCGCCGTGATGTTGCCGGCGAGTTCCTTCTTCTTCGCGTTCTCCTCTTCCTTCTTCAGGAGGAGCAGGCGCGACTGCAGCACGCGCATGGCGGCCGCACGGTTCTGGATCTGCGACTTCTCGTTCTGCATCGAGACGACGGTGCCGGTCGGGATGTGCGTCAGGCGCACCGCGGAGTCGGTCGTGTTGACGGACTGCCCGCCGGGGCCCGACGAGCGGAACACGTCGACGCGGATGTCATTCTCGGGGATGTCGATGACGGCGGTCTCCGGCATGAGCGGGATGACCTCGACAGCGGCGAAGGACGTCTGGCGCTTGCCGGCGGCACCGAACGGCGACATCCGGACCAGGCGGTGGGTGCCGGCCTCGACCGAGAGCGTGCCGAACGCGTGCGGGGCGTCGATCTCGAACGTCGCGGACTTGATGCCCGCTTCTTCGGCGTACGAGGTGTCCATCACCGTGGTCTTGAAGTTGTGCTGCTCGGCGTACCGGAGGTACATCCGGAGGAGCATCTCGGCGAAGTCCGCCGCGTCGACCCCACCCGCGCCGGCGCGGATCGTGATGACCGCCGGACGGTCGTCGTACTCACCGTCGAGGAGCGTCTGCACCTCGAAGTCGCCGATCATCTTCTGGATCGCCTTGAGCTCGGCGAGCGCTTCGTCGGCGGACTCCTGGTCGTCGCCCTCGTTCGCCATCTCGACCAGCACCTCGAGGTCGTCGATGCGCTGCTCGGTGTCGGTGATCTTCTTCAGCTCCGACTGGCGGTGCGAGAGCGCGCTCGTCACCTGCTGCGCGTGGTCGACGTCGTCCCAGAGGTCCTGGGCCCCGGCCTGCTCGCTGAGGTCGGCGATCTCACGCTGCAGGCGGTCGACGTCGACCACCGAGCGGATGTTGCCGAAGGTCTCGCGAAGGGCGGAGAGCTGCTCGGTGAAGTCCAGTTCGACCATGGTCATCGATCCTACCGGCGCGAGTCCGACTCGGCCGACCGGGAGGCCCGGTGCGGGTCCGCCCCGCTGGTCGCGGTCTTCGTCCGCCAGCCTCGCACCCCCGCCCCGGCCCCGTCATCCGGGTCTCCGGTGCGACCTGGCGATCGCGTACCGTCGCAGCCGCACGCCACCGCGGCGCTCGGTCGACAGCAGGACGGCGTCGTAGTGCTCCAACACCCCGATGGAGCCGTCGTTGTCATCACGGCAGACGGCGATCACCGGGTCGATCCCGACGCGCGATGCGTGCGCGAGCACCTGGCCCAGCGCCCAGGTCGCCACGCCTCGGCCCCGCGCCGACGGGCGGATCCCGTACCCGACGTGGCCGAACCGCTGCACGCCGGCCGCGTCTCCCGGCGCCCGGAGTGCGATCCCGCCCAGGACGCGGCCGTCCTCGACGATCCACCAGAGCGCCCCGGGTCTGGCGTGCAGTCGGCCGACCCAGGTGCGGAACCCGTCCTCGTCGCCGACGTCGTCGTGGGCGGTGATCCCGAATCCGTCCTCGTGCACGCCCGGCCCCCACTCGGCATGCGCTTCGGCCCATGCCTCGTACAACGCCGTCTGCGGCCTCACCAACTCGAGCATGTCCAAGTATCACAACGATGCGGGTCGGTGGCGATCCCCTCGTGCGGATCCGACGCCAGTCGCTTCCGGGGTCGCGCGCGCCACCCGCACCGACCGTGACCCGTAGAGTCGAGAGACTCTCGACGTCAGGATCCGAACGATGACCAGCCCCGCAACCGACCCAGCCGGAGCCGAGCGTTGGGCAGCCGCCGCCCGGCTCGCCGACGGCCAGAGTGACGATGGGCTCCGCCGTCGCCGGACGCGCGCGTTCGTGTGGGTGGGGGCACTCGTCGTGGTCTCGTGGGCGGTCGGGGTGGTCCTGGCACTGGTGCTGGCGCCGGCCACCGAGAGCAACCACGCGAGTGGCCACGATGGCGTGCAGCTGCTCGTCCAGCTCCTGCTGTTGCTGCTCGGGCTGGTCGTCGGCATCGTCGGTTTCGTGTGGGCCTTCCGCTCCGGTCACTACGTCACTCGCTGGCGTTCAGTGAGCAGCCCGCTCTCCCACGCGGAGCAGCGGTCGGTGCGGCGTCAGATCGCCGGCAAGGAGCCGATCGACGACGAGCACGCGGACATCGTCGCCGCGGTGGCCGCGCAGAACCGTCGAGCCACGCTCGGGATCCTGCCGATCTTCGGCGCCGTGATGCTGTTCGCCGCCTCGACAGCGGTGAGCACGGACAGTCTGCCCATCAAGCTGATCGAGCTCGTCGCGTCGTTCGCGGTGGTGCTCGGGCTCGTCCAACTGGCCGTGCAGTACCGACGAGCCGGGCGGTTCCTCTCGGAGCGCCCCGTCAGCTGACGTCGTCCGGCTGGCCGCCCGCACCGCTCGACCGGCGGCGTCGGCTCCTCAGGACCAGCACGAGAGCGACGAACGACGCGGCGCTCCCGAGGAACACCCCCGCTCCGACCCACGCCGTGATGGACGTGCCGTGCCCGAAGAGCGCGTTGATGAGCATGCCGAGTCCGACAGCCACGCCGGTGAGCAACACCGCGCACGTCGGTTCGAGCCACGGAGGCGACAGGAGCGAGCGTCGGTCGACCGGGAAGCCGCGGTCCAGTCGAGCACGCGCAGCTCGCTCGCGGTCCTGGATCGTGATCCCGATCATCGGCCCCCAGAACGCCACCGTGGCCTGGCTGCCGCCGGGATCGACCAGGATCAGGATCGCCAGCGTCGCCACCGCACCGCCGAGGTACCACCAGGGGAAGACCCGACGGATCGGGACGGCCCAGCGGCTGTCCCGCCGGGTGCCGTTCCGCGGACGGTGCTCAGCGCCACTCGTTACCACGGTCAGCGCTCCCGGCGCAGCCCTCGGATGAGCAGGGCGGTGCACACCAGCATGGTGCCGGAGACCAGCACCGCGGCCCCGAGGACGGCCGTCGGCGTACTTCCTGCGGACACGAGCAGCACGATCCCGATGAGCGCGAGCGGAGCACCGACGAGCAGACCCACCAGGTCGGCACTGCCCTGTGGTTTCGGAGTGGTCACGGGCTCAGGCTACCGGCGGACGTGCGTCCACCTCGTCGCTCCCGGTGAGCACTTGCGCAGTGCCGTCACCTACCCGAGACCGCGCGACCGCCAGTGCCTGCTCAGCCGACGCGAGGAGCACCGGATCACTGGCCTGTCTGAGCGCGACGGCGAGTGTGAAGTCCTCGACGGCACGGTCAACGTTCCCGGCTGCGAGCAGCGCCTTGCCTCGGTGTTGCCGCATCGTGGCCTCGCGAGTCGTGCCGATGCACTCGGCGACGAGGAGGTCGTACTCGCGCACTGCAGCGCGAGTGTGGCCGAGGTCACGGTGGCAGTCGGCCCGCAATGCTCGGACGCGCTGCGTCGAGGCGACCCGTTCGAGGCGACGAAGCGCATCACCAGCCTTGCCGGTCCACAGCAACTCGATCTCCTCACGGAGTGGGTCGTCTGCCAATCCTGCGCGGAACGCAGCGAGGTCGGTGATGACCGGACGGAGATCGGTGGACCGGATCCGCCATCCGGGGCCGCCCTCGACGTCGTGCGTGGCGCCCGTCCCCCGAGTGTGCGGCCTTCGAGGTTCCGGGATGCCGGCTGTCATGGGCGGCGTCAGCGTCGCAGCCGAGATCGCCGGTGTCCCACCTGGGCACTGACCAGGACGACGACCGCGCAGACGAGGGTGACGAACCCGAAGGGCCGCGATCCCGGGAGGGTGAACAGCGCGACCGAGACCCCGAAGAACACGATACCGAGCAGAGCGAAGACGACCCACACGGCGGATGATCGAAGCATGCCCGGAGTCAACCACTACCGCCCGAGCAGCGGCTCCCTCGACGCCATCCCCGCGGCACCGGCCCGAGCGACCGCATCGGGCAGTGCCGTCAGGAACGCGTCGACGTCGGCATCGGTCGTCGTGTGGCCGAGCGTGATCCGGAGCGCACCACGAGCGTCCTGCTCCGACAGCCCCATCGCGAGCAGCACGTGCGACGCCTCGGGCACACCGGCCTGGCACGCCGACCCGGTCGACACCGCGACCCCGGCGGCGTCGAGCAGGAACAGGAGCGAATCGCCCTCGCACCCGGGGAACGTGAAGTGCGCGTTGCCCGGCAGCCGGTCGACCGGGTCCCCCATCAGCACCGCTGACGGCACGGCCGCACGGACCCCGGCGACCAGGCGGTCCCGCAGGGCGACGAGCGACGGGTGCGGCATCGGTTCGGCGACGACGGCACTGGCCGCCACACCGAAGGCCGCAGCCGCCGGGGCGTCCTGCGTGCCGCTCCGCACCTGCCGCTGCTGCCCACCACCGTGGATGAGGGGTTCGACGGTGGCCTTCCGCCCGAGCACGAGCGCACCGATACCGACGGGCCCGCCGACCTTGTGCGCGGAGACGCTGAGGGCGTCGAGGCCGGACCCGGCGAACGACACCGGCACCTGCCCGTAGGCGGCGACCGCGTCGCTGTGCACGGGCACGCCGGCGGCGTGGGCGAGCTCGACGATCCGTGACACGGGCTGGATGGTGCCCACCTCGTTGTTCGCCCACAGGAACGTGACCAGGGCGACGTCCGAGGCGTCGGCGAGCCGCGCCTCCAGTCCGGCGAGGTCGACGCGACCCTGCGCGTCCAACGGGACCACGTCGATGACGGCACCCTCGTGCGTCTCCAGCCAGGTCAGGGTGTCGACGGTGGCGTGGTGCTCGCCGCCCGGGACGACGATGCGGGGCCGCTGACGGTCGCGCTGGCGAGCCCAGAACAGGCCCTTCACGGCGAGGTTGATGCTCTCGGTGCCGCCGGAGGTGAACACGACCTCCACCGGATCGGCGTCGAGTGAGCGGGCGACGACGGCGCGGCCGTCCTCGAGCAGCATCTTGGCGCGCTGACCGGCGCTGTGGATGGACGACGGGTTGCCGACGGTGCCCAGGGCATCGGTGAAGGCGGCGAGCGCCTCCGGCAGGATCGGCGTCGTCGCGGCGTGGTCGAGGTAGACCGACAAATGCACCCCCTGGATCGAGCAGTGTCCAGGATACGCGCCGGTCCTCGTACCCTTGTCGCGTGCACGAGACAGCGATCGACCTGACGCCGGGGTTCTCCCTGGGCGGGACCGTCCCCCGGTTCACCCTGCGGTCCGCGACGGCGACGGGCGTCGTCCTGGTCGTGGCGAGCGCGGGGAGCGCCGACGGAGCCGACCCCTCCGACGTGCTGCCGACGCGGTACGCGCTCGAGCGGGTGCCGGACACGGACGTGTGGACCGGCGAGGTCCCCGGGATCGTGCCCGGCGACCGCTACCACCTGCTCGTCGACGGGCCGGTGGGGCCGCGGCACGAGTTCGACCCGACGCGTCCGTTGCTCGACCCGTACGCGCGGGGCATCCTGCCGACCGGCGACGACGAGGCGGCCGGCCCCCGATGGACCAGCGTGGTCGTCGACGACGCGTTCGACTGGGGCGGCGTCGTGAAGCCGCAGGTCCCGCTCGACCGTGCCGTCGTCTACGAGGCGAACGTCCGCACCCTGACGGCCGCGAACCCGCACCTGCCGGAGCACCTGCGCGGCACGTACGCCGGGGTCGCCCACGAGAGCACGATCGCGCACCTGCACCGCATCGGCGTCACCACGCTCGAGTTGCTGCCCGTGCAGGCGTTCGACACCGAGCGGTGGCTCCGCGATGCCGGCCGGCAGAACGCCTGGGGCTACAACACGCTCGGGTTCTTCGCCCCGCACGCCGCGCACGCCTCGGCACCGGCGCAGCAGGAGGGCGCTGACGCCGTCCTGCGCGAGTTCAAGGGCATGATCCGGCTGCTGCACGAGGCCGGCATCCAGGTCGTCCTCGACGTCGTCTACAACCACACCGCGGAAGAGGGCCTGGGCGGTCCGACGACGAGCCTGCGCGGCATCGACGGTGCGAACCGCTACCGCTGGGCGCAGACCGACCCGCCCCGTCGGGACACCTACTACGACACCACCGGGTGCGGGAACACACTCGACACCTCGGTCGAGGCGACTGCAGACCTCATCCTCGACAGCCTGGTGTACTGGGCGCGCGAGGTGCAGGTCGACGGGTTCCGCTTCGACCTGATGGCCGCCCTGGCCCGCGACGGCGAGCACCGGTTCGACCCGTCGCACCCGCTGCTCGAGCGCATCCGGAACCACCCCGACCTGCAGGACACCCTGGTGATCGCCGAGCCGTGGGACGTCGGACCGGACGGCTGGAAGACCGGGGAGTTCGGCGCAGCCGGCCACCGCACGAGCGAGTGGAACGACGGGTTCCGCAACACGGTCCGGCAGTTCTGGCTCACCGACATCGCCGAGGAGCGCCGCACCGGCCTGCCGCAGACCGGGATCGGTGCGCTCGCCGGAGCCCTGACCGGCTCGCGTCACGTCTTCGGCGCCGATCGCGGCCCGCTGGCGAGCGTCAACTTCGTCACCGCGCACGACGGCTTCACCCTGCTCGACCTGGTGTCGTACGACGGCAAGCACAACGAGGCCAACGGCGAGGACAACCGCGACGGTTCGAACGACAACCGCTCGTTCAACCACGGCATCGAGGGCGACACCGCCGACCGCGGGGTCCGTGCCGCGCGCGGCCGGTCGATGCGCAACCTGGTGGCGACCCTGATGCTCTCCGCCGGGGTGCCGATGCTCACCGCCGGCGACGAGCGGAGCCGCACGCAGCACGGCAACAACAACGCCTACGTGGTGTCCGACGACCTGACCCCGGTGGACTGGTCCGACGACGAGGACGCCGAGACGATGACCGAGGCCGTCGCCGCGCTGGCCCGGTTCCGGCAGGCGCACCCGTCGCTCCGCCCCACCCGCTTCGGCGTCGAGGGGCAGGAGACCCCCGGGGCCTCTCGCATGTCCTGGTACGGGCCGGACGGGCACCCGATGACGATCGAGGGCTGGGACCAGCCGGTGCACCGCGCCCTGCAGTACTTCGTCGAGTCGACGCCGGAGCACGAGCCCTTCGACCGCGTCCTGGTGGTCGTGCACGGCAGCGGCCGCACCCGCGACCTGACCCTGCCGGTGCGCGAGGACGTCCTCGGGTACCGCCTGGCCTGGTCGAGCGAGAAGCACCGCGACCACGAGCGCCTCCGTCCCGCCGGGCAGGTCTTCACCGCCTACGGCCCCGGCATCCACCTGTTCGAGGTGGCGTAGCGCCGAGCGGGCGGGCGCGGCCCGGCGTCGCGACCGGGTGGCGGACGGGAGGCCCGTGGCGGCCCCGCCACGGGCCTCCCGTCCGGTCCTCAACAGGCTCCACGGCGCGCCCGGCCCTCCACAGCGGGCCGATTCCGGGGAACGCGGAGCCGCTCGCCGGGTAGCGTCGCTTCCGTGGCCACCGCAGACCGACCCCGCCGCCCGAAGATCGGGCGCATCCCGATCACCGAGCTCGCCCCGAGGACGCCGA
Organism: Curtobacterium sp. MCSS17_006; assembly: GCF_003234215.1. Lineage (NCBI taxonomy): Bacteria > Bacillati > Actinomycetota > Actinomycetes > Micrococcales > Microbacteriaceae > Curtobacterium > Curtobacterium sp. MCSS17_006. The sequence goes on from NZ_QKSO01000004.1 coordinate 134,999, forward strand.
ACGGCTTCCCCGGCAAGGCATTCGACGGCGAGGTGATCACGTTCGGTGCAACCGTCTTCCGAGAAGGACACGGCATCATCGGCGCCGACCTCGTCCTCGAACGCCCAGACGGTGGAACCCGCACCGTCCCCATGACCCTCGGTGCCCCCGGCACCGACCGCTACGAAGCCACGGTGCAGGTCGACCACGTCGGCGTCTGGACCTGGCACGTCGAGTCGTACTCCGACGACTGGGCGAGCTGGCTCCACAGCGCACGCCTGAAGATCGCGGCCGGCGTCGACACCGAAGCGACCCTGCTCGACGGTGCCGTGCTGCTCGACCGGCTGGCCGAGGAGACCGACTCCCCCGCCGCGACCCGTGCCGCCGCACGCGTCCGCGACACCGACCTCGACCCGGCCGAACGCCTGGCCGCCGTCGACGACCCGCGGATCGTCGCCGAGGTCGAGGAAGCCCCGCTCACCTCGCTCCGGACTTACTCCGCCACCCAGCTGCTCGACGTCGAACGCACCCGCGCCGGCGTCGGCGCCTGGTACGAGTTCTTCCCTCGCTCCGAAGGCGCGAAGAAGAACCCCGACGGCTCCTGGAAGAGCGGCGACTTCCGCACCGCTGCCCGCCGTTTGCCCGCCGTCGCCCGGATGGGCTTCGACGTCATCTACCTGCCGCCGATCCACCCCATCGGCACCACCGCCCGCAAGGGGCCGAACAACACGCTCACGCCCGGGCCGAACGACCCCGGCAGCCCCTGGGCGATCGGCTCCCCCGAGGGCGGGCACGACGCGATCCACCCCGACCTCGGCACCGAGGACGACTTCCGCGACTTCGTCGAGACGGCGAAGAACACCGGCATGGAGGTCGCGCTCGACTTCGCGCTGCAGTGCTCCCCCGATCACCCCTGGGTCACGCAGCACCCGGAGTGGTTCACGCAGCGTGCCGACGGATCCATCGCGACCGCCGAGAACCCGCCGAAGCGCTACCAGGACATCTACCCGATCCAGTTCGACACCGACCCCGAGGGCCTGGTCACCGAGGTCGAGCGTGTCCTGCGCCACTGGATCGCATTCGGCATCCGCATCTTCCGCGTCGACAACCCGCACACCAAGCCGCTCTGGTTCTGGGAACGCGTCATCCGTGAGATCCGCGACGAGCACCCCGACACCGTGTTCCTCGCCGAGGCGTTCACGCGCCCGGCGATGATGCGCGCGCTCGCCGAGGCCGGGTTCCAGCAGTCGTACTCGTACTTCACCTGGCGCAACACCAAGGACGAGATCGAGGACTACTTCACGGAGCTCTCGCACGAGACGAGCGACTACCTGCGCCCGAACCTCTTCGTGAACACGCCCGACATCCTCACCGAGTACCTGCAGTTCGGCGGCCGTGCCGGCTACAAGGTGCGCGCGGCGCTCGCCGCCACCGGTGCACCGACGTGGGGCATGTACGCCGGGTACGAGCTGTTCGAGGACGTTGCCCGTCCGGGCTCGGAAGAGAACATCGACAACGAGAAGTACGAGTACAAGCCGCGCGACTTCGCCCTGGCCGAGGCCGAGGGTGCGTCCCTGGCGCCGTACGTGACGATGCTCAACCGCCTCCGGGCGGCGCACCCCGCGCTGCGACAGCTGCGGAACCTGCACGTGCACGCCGCCGACGACCCGGCGATCGTCGTCTACTCGAAGCACCTGTCGGGCGAGTACATCCGGTCAGGGCGCCCCGACACCGTGATCGTGGTCGCCAACGTCGACCCGCACTCCGCCCGTGAGACCACCGTGCACCTGGACCTCGCCGCACTCGGTCTGCCGACCGAGGGCCTGTTCGACGTCCGTGACGTCGTGACCGGTCAGCGCTGGACCTGGGGCGCGTCGAACTACGTCCGCCTGGACGCGTTCCAGGAGCCCGTGCACCTGCTCGTCGTGGAAGGACCCCACCGATGACCCCCGAACCGACCGACCCCACGAAGCGCGGACCGGCCGTCCCGCCGGTGCCGCCTCCGCCGCCGGCCGTGCCGCGGTACGAACCGAAGGTGTCCGCGCCCGACGAGGACCTGCCCGGCGCTCCGCCGACGCAGCGCGAGGCGCCGGACCGCGGCGTGGCGGAATCGGCCACGCTCGCCGGGCACCCCGCCGACCCGACGCACCCGCGGCAGCCGTCCGTGGCAGCCGCAGCATCGTCCGACGTCCCGACGGCCCCGACCGGAGGCGCTGCACCCGTGGTCCGCCCGGCCTCCGTCGACGCGCCGGTCGCCCCCAGCACCGCTGCTTCGGCGTCGGCTGCTGCCTCGGCTCCGGCCGCCGCTGCCGCCACCGGTACTGCCACGGATCCGCGTCCGGCTCCGATCGAGGACTGGCTGCGTCTGCAGGTGGCCGAGGGCCGCTGGTCCCAGCCGCACGACGTGCTCGGCCCGCACCCGGTCGACGGCGGCACCAGCGTCCGCGTCGTCCGGCACCTGGCCCGCGCGGTGCGCCTCGTGCGCCCCGACGGCGACGACATCGAACTCACGCACGAGGGCGACGGGCTCTGGGCCGGCGCCACTGCCGAGACCCTCGGTCGCTACCGCGTCGAGTCGGAGTACGACTACGACGAGTCCACGGACGAGGACGACGCCACCTGGACCACCGACGACGCGTACCGGTTCGCCCCGACGCTCGGCGAGCTCGACCTGCACCTGTTCGGCGAGGGCCGTGACGAGCAGCTCTGGCACCACCTCGGCGCACACGCCCGCACGGTCGACGGTGTCGACGGTGTCGCGTTCGCCGTCTGGGCACCCCGGGCCACCGCCGTCCGCGTGATCGGTGACTTCGAGGGCTGGGAAGGCCGCACCACCGCGATGCGCCGTCTGAGCGACCTCGGCGTCTGGGAGCTGTTCTGGCCCGGCGCCGTCGTCGGCCAGCGCTACAAGTTCCAGATCCTCACCGACTCCGGCTGGGTGGAGCGGGCCGACCCGTTCGCCCGCGAGGCCGAGATCGCGCCCGCCACGGCCTCCGTCGTCACCGAGTCCACGTACACGTGGTCCGAGGGCGACGCCGCCTGGATGGAGCGCCGCGCACAGACCACCACCCACGACGCCCCGATGAGCGTCTACGAGGTGCACCTCGGCTCGTGGCGCCCCGGCCTGTCGTACCGCGAGGTCGCCGACCAGCTCATCGGGCACATGGAGTACACCGGCTTCACCCACGTGGAGTTCCTGCCGCTCGCCGAGCACCCGTTCGGTGGGTCGTGGGGCTACCAGGTCACCGGGTACTACGCACCGACCGCGCGCTTCGGTTCGCCGGACGACCTGCGCTACCTGATCGACCGCCTGCACTCCGCGGGCATCGGCGTGATCCTGGACTGGGTCCCCGGGCACTTCCCGAAGGACGAGTGGGCCCTCGGGCGCTTCGACGGCTACGCGCTGTTCGAGCACCCGGACCCCCGCCGCGGCGAGCAGCTCGACTGGGGCACCTACGTGTTCGACTTCGGACAGCCGCAGGTGCGCAACTTCCTGGTCGCGAACGCGCTGTACTGGTTCGAGGAGTTCCACATCGACGGCCTGCGGGTCGACGCGGTGGCCTCGATGCTGTACCTCGACTACTCCCGCACCGACTGGCTGCCGAACATCCACGGCGGCCGCGAGAACCTCGACGCCATCTCGTTCCTGCAGGAGACGAACGCGACGGCGTACAAGCGCTACCCCGGCATCGTCATGATCGCCGAGGAGAGCACCTCGTGGCCGGGCGTGACCCAGCCGACGAGCGCCGGCGGACTCGGCTTCGGGCAGAAGTGGAACATGGGCTGGATGCACGACTCGCTCGAGTACGTGCAGCGCGACCCCGCGTACCGCAGCTACCACCACGACGAGATCACGTTCTCGTTCGTCTACGCGTTCAGCGAGCAGTTCACCCTGCCGATCAGCCACGACGAGGTCGTGCACGGCAAGGGCTCGCTGTACGGCAAGATGCCCGGCGACGAGTGGCAGAAGCTCGCCAACGTGCGTGCGTACCTGGCGTTCATGTGGGCGCACCCCGGCAAGCAGCTGCTCTTCATGGGCCAGGAGTTCGCGCAGCCCGCCGAGTGGTCCGAGGCGAAGGGCCTCGACTGGTGGCTCCTCGACCAGCCCGGTCACCGCGGTGTGCAGGACCTCGTCGCGGAGCTCAACCGCGTGTACAAGGACTCCCCGGCGCTCTGGACGCACGACTCGACGGCCGACGGCTTCGAGTGGCTCGAGGGCGGCGACGCACCGCACTCGACCCTCGGGTTCCTGCGGAAGGACGGCGACGACCGGGTCGCAGTGTTCGTGAACTTCTCCGGCGTGCCGGTGGAGCGTCGCTTCGGGCTGCCGACCGCCGGCGAGTGGCACGAGGTGCTCAACACCGATGCTGCCGAGTACGGCGGCTCCGGAGTCGGCAACCTCGGCGTCGTCACCGCCGAGGACACCCCGTGGGCGGGCCGCCCCGCCTCGGCGCACCTCGTGGTGCCGCCGCTCGGTGCCGTCTGGCTGAAGCTCGCCCAGTAGCCCGGCCAGCGTCCGCGACGCGACCGACGGACAGACGGGAGGCCCGGTGCCAGCTGGCACCGGGCCTCCCGTCTGTCTCGTGCCGGGTCTAGTACAGGGCGTTCGCCAGGCGGCGACGCGCCGCGACGACGCGCGGGTCCTCGCTGCCGATGAGCTCGAAGTACTCGACGAGCCGGACGCGCAGGGCCTCACGGTCCTCGCCGAACACCGTCGGCACCAGGTCCAGGAGACGTCCGAAGGCGTCGTCGACGTGCCCGCCGGAGATGTCGAGGTCGGCGACCGCGAGCTGCGCCTGGACGTCCTGCGGGCCGGCGGCAGCGGCCGCACGGATCTCGTCGGCCGTCCGGCCGTTCAGCCGGTCGAGCAGCGACACCTGTGCGAGCCCGGCCACGGCAATCTGGTCGTGCGGGTCCTGCAGGATGGCGGTCTTGTACTCCTCGATCGCGGTGGCGTAGTCGCCCTGCTCGATCGCGTCGTACGCGGCCTGGTGGTGCGGCGGGAGTGGCTCCGGCTCCGGTTCGCCCTGCTCGGCGTCGACCTCGGTCGCAGCGCCGTCGACGGTCACGCGACCGGCCACGCCGTTCTGCTCGGCGGCCTGGAGCACCTGCTCGTAAACGTCGCGGACCTGCGCCTCGGGCAGTGCCCCGACGAAGAGCCCGAGCGGGCGTCCGCCGATCACGGCTGCGACGGTCGGGATCGACTGCGCCTGGAACGCCTGCACGAGCTGGGGGTTCGTGTCGGCGTCCACCTTGGCGAGCACCACGCGGCCGTCGTACTCCGCGGTGAGCTGCTCGAGGATCGGCGAGAGCTGCTTGCACGGCCCGCACCACTCGGCCCAAATGTCCACGATGACCGGGACGACGTTCGACAGCTCCAGGACGTCCTGGAAGGTCGCGTCGGTGACGTCGATCACGAGCGACGGGACGGTCAGGTCGGCACCGTTCGCGGTGCCGGCCTCGGTGCCGGGAACGGCTCCGCCGGCGGAACCCGCCGGCGCCGGAGCTCCGGACGGCTGGGACGGCCGCTGTGCGCGGTCGACGAGGGACGACAGGTCCACGGCTCCGCGGAGCCCGGACGGGGTCGGGGGGATGTTGCTCATTGCACCTCACTCGCTGCGGTCAGGCCCTGTGTGAACCCGAGCAGGACCACTTTGCCATCCGAGGCGACCGGCGGCACGTAGAAGAGCAGCTGGACGCTGTAGGTCGCGCTGATGCCCTTCTTGCTCGTGTCCACGCCGGACAGTGCCTTGACGGCACCCTCGGTGTTCACCTCGGCGCCCGACGCGGTCGGGGTCACCTTCTCGATCTCGTCCAGGTCCGCGGAGACCAGGGCGCCGGCGTCGTCGGTCGCGATCGCGACGGCGGAGTCGGCGGGCACCTCGGACGAGTACTCGATCTTCGCCGTGTCCGGCAGGGCCTTGGCCTTCTTGTCCTTGTACGCCTTGCCGATGGTGGTGCGGAGCGCATCGCCCTCGGTCGCGAACAGGTCGGCGTACTCGCTGGCGGTGTCCTTCGACAGGATGTCGCCGTAGGCGGTCGCGACCTGGTCGGGCTGGATCGTCAGGAGCTTCGACTCCGGCGCGAGCAGTGCGGCACCGATCGTCGTCGGGGCGAGGCTCGGGATCTTCGCGTCGGCCTCGAGCGAGACGTCGTACGCCACCTTGTAGGGATCGCGGGCGGTGTCCTGCACCAGGGTCAGGGCCTGCGGTGCGGACTTGGCGTCACAGTCCTCGGCGACGATCGTGAAGACCGTTCGGGGCCAGGTGTCGGTCTGCTGCGGCAGCGCGACGCACACCTGCGCGGCCGAGATCGCCGGCGGTGCCTTGACGTCCGAGTCCTTGCCGCGGATCGAGTAGTTCGCCAGACGGAGGTCGAGCGCCGCTCCGGAGAACCGGGTCCGGACCAGGTCGCGGTCGCGCGCCCCGTCGGCCTGCTCGGCGACGGCGGCGGTGCGCTGCACGATGCGGGTGATCTGCTGCTTGGTCGCAGCCGTCGGCTCGGTCGTCTCCGCAGCCCCCGTGGCGGTGGCCGTCGGGGTCGGCGTGGCGAGCGACGGGTCGCCGCCCTGCGGCCAGTAGTCCGAGGAACAGCCGGCCAGGGTCAGGGCGCCGACGAGCAGCACCGGGACGCCGATGAGCGCGCGCGTGCCGCGACGACCGCGGCGCGGCACCTGCGCTCCGGCGGCGGCGGCTCGACGGGACGCACGCACCCGCGGCGGGCGGCTGCCACCACTGCGACGGCGGGGACCGCGGCCACGGCGCTGGTGCAGGAAGGCGAGGACGAGCAACACGAGACCTCCGAGGACGAACACGCCGCCGGCCACGAGCAGCGGACCGACCGCCGGCGTCGCGGTGTCCTGCGGCCAGGTGACGGACACGTCGCTCGGTGCTGCGGCCTTGCCGTCGCTCACGACGAGGACCGAGACGTCCTGCGGCAGGCGGACGGTGAACTGCCCGGCACCGTCGTACTCCTGGTACCAGAGGTCGCTGCCCTTCGGCGACGGGACGCTGGTCTCGCTGCCCGAGGTCGACCCGACCAGCGAGCCCTTCTCGGCGTCGAAACGGAGCGTGGTGTGCTCGGCGTCACCGATCCAGGCGTCGACGTCGGCGGTCTTGCCGTAGGCCGCGAAGACCTTGCCGGAGCCGGACACGTTGATGCGCTGGTAGCCGGGATTGGCGTTGAGCGTCGTCCCCGGGATCACGGTCACCGGGGCGGAACTGGTCGTCGAGCTCTCGGCCACGAGCGAGGACGGCGGCGCGAACACGGTCCGCTGTCCCACCGCCAGCGCCACGAGCAGCAGACCGATGACGAAACTGACGATCGCCAGGACGAATCGCACGAACTCTCTCCCTACCGCGCCGGGGTGGGGATGTCGGCGCGCGAATCAGCGACTCAGGATAGCGAGCAACGCTGGACAGCGCATCAATCCGCTCTGTCGCCGGACTCAGACGACCCGCTCCGGCCGCCACTACAATCGACCGCGGGCCGATCCGGGCCCTCCGCCGAGCACCCAGGAGCGACACGTGGCGAACGACGAGGCCGAGTTCGGGACCGAGCTGCGGGGGTACCGCCGCGACGAGGTGGAGCGTTCGCTGAACGACCTGCGCCGCGAGCTCATCAAGTCGAACAACGACCGCGCCGACGCCGCGAAGGAGATCCGTCTCCTGCAGGCCCGGGTCTCCGAACTGCAGGGCGAGCTCGACGAAGCCGGCACCCCCACGTACAGCGGTCTGGGCACCCGCCTCGAGTCCACCCTGCGTGTGGCCGAGGAGCAGTCGACCCGCCTCATCAGTCAGGCGGACATCGACGCCCAGCGCCTCCGGGCCTCGAGCCGTTCCGAAGCCGAGCGCACCGTCCGCGAGGCCCAGGAGGAAGCGCGCGACACCCTCGAGGACGCCCGCACCCGCGCCACCAACGAACTGACCCGCGCCCGCGCCGAGGCAGCCGACACCGTCGAACGTGCCCGCGCCGAGGCCGGTCTGCTCACGCAGGACGCCCGCAACGAAGCCGCCGCGATCCGCGGCGCCGCCGTGACCGAGGCCGCCGAAGTCCGTTCCGTCGCCATCCGCGAGACGAACGCACTGCGCGCCCAGGTCGAGCACGAGGTCGCCGAGCTGCGCGAGATCGCCCAGCGCGAGTCCGCCGACGCCCGCACCGCTGCCGCCGAGCTCGACCGCGAGACCGAGCACCGCCGCTCGGTCTTCGAGGCCGACCACGCCCGCCGCACCGAGGACCTCGACCGCGAGGAGACGACCCGGCGAGAGGCCCTGGAGCGCGAGGTCACCGAGGGCCGTGCCGCCTGGCACCGTGAGCGTGACGAAGAGCAGCAGGCACACGCGCTGGCACTCGAGACCGGTCGCGCCGAACTCGAGTCCGAGGTCACCCGCCGTCGCGCCGAGCTCGACACCGAGGTCGCCGACCGCCGCCGCGAGCTCGACGAGGAACTCGCCGCGGCCCGCGCCCAGTGGGACCGCGAACTGGCAGCAGCCCGCACCGCACTCGAGCAGGAGATCGAGGCGGCCCACGCGCAGCTCCGCGTCGACGAGGAGCAGACCCGCGTCGAGAACGCGCGCCTGGTGCAGGAGACCGCCGACCGGATCGCACGTGAGCTCGAGGAGCACGACGCCCGGATCGCGCAGGAGCGCGCCGAGGCCGACGCGGCAGCCGAGCGCGCCGTGCGGGAGCACGAGAACGCCATCGCCGCCCGACGCGAGCGCGAGCACGCCGAGGTCGATACCGAGATCGCCGACCGTCGCACCGCCGAGCTCGGGGTGCTCGAGGCCGAGCGCACCGCCCTGCGGCAGGAGATCGACACCGCCCGCGCCGCCCTGGTCAAGGAGCGCGACGAGGTCCGTGCCGAGATCGCCCGGGAGCGCGACGAGGCCCGCACGACGCTCGAGTCGGAACTCGCGTCCCGCCGCGACGACGCTGAACAGGACTACCTGCGGAAGCACCACGAGACGGTGACCGAGACGCAGAAGTACCTGGACGAGGCCAACCTGCAGCTCGCCGAGGCCACGCGCCGCGCGACCGAGGCCCGCGAACGCGCCGAACGCCTGCAGCAGGAGGCCGACGACCTCGAGCGCACCAGCACGGCCGAGGCCCAGGAGCATGCCCGCACCATCGTCGCCGACGCGCAGGACCGGGTGCACCGCATGGTCGCCGACGCCGAGGAGCGCACCGCCGGCGTCATCGCCGAGGCCGAGGACCGCCTGGCGGCGATCCGCACCGAACGCGAAGCCGTCGCGGGCTACCTCGAGAACCTCCGCGGGGTCCTCACGAACGCCACGGGCCTGCTCGGCACGGCACCCGCCGCAGCGTCCGCTGCGGACGCTGACGACGACGTGGACGCGACCGACCGCTGACGGTCCACGGCCTGGAGGCGCGACCCGCGCCTCCAGGCCGTCCCACCTGGTGCAGGTGGCAGGCCGCAGGGCGTCGTACAGTCGTGCTCAGACGGGCCAGTGGGTCGGCAGCGGGGCGCTGCCCGGCACGACGAGGTCGGCGATCGCGTCGAGGACGATCCGCACGTACCGCTCCCCCACCCACAGGTGCTTCGCACCGTCGACGGGCACGACCCGGACGTTCGGGGCGAGCGCGAACCGTGCCACCGCGGCCTCGGGCTGCAGGAAGTCGTCGTACTCCGGGACGAGCGCCACGACCGGCACCCCGACGGCAGCCCAGCGGGCGAGCTCCTCGTCCGAGGTGCGGTGCAGCGGCGGGGACAGCAGGACGACACCGGCGACCGTGCCGGCCTCGACGTGTTCGAGCGCGTGCTTGAGGATCACCTCGGTGCCGAAGGACCACCCCACCAGCCACGGCGTCGGCAGGCCGCGGTCGACGACCTCGGCGACGGCGGCGCGCAGGTCGAAGCCCTCGGACACACCCTCGCCGAAGACGCCCTCGGACGTGCCGCGCGGGGACGTGACGGACCGGAAGTTGAACCGCAGCACCGCGATGTCGGCGAGGGCGGGCAACCGTGCCGCGGCCTTCTTGAGGACGTGCGAGTCCATGAACCCGTGCGCGGTCGGCAGGGGGTGGAGCGTGACGATGGTCCCGCGGGCCGGGGCGTCGGCCGGCTCGGCGAGCTCACCGACGAGCGTCAGGTGGTCGTCCGTGACGAGCTCGACCTCGGTGCGACGGGCCGGCAGCACGGTGGCGGACCGGATCTCGGTGTCGTGCGTCACGTCGTGCTCGGTCATGCGATGCTCCAGCAGTGGTTGTGCCAGTGCCGGCGCGACGCCAGGTCGGCGGCGTCACCGAGCACGCCGTCCGCACGCCAGACCACCACGTGGGCGGTGCCGGGCAGGACGCTTCCGCCGCACCCCGGGCAGATGTACTCCTTCTGCGCCGACGCGGCCGAGATCGGCTGCACCTGGTACTCGCGACCGTGGCGGACCTCGGTGCGCTTCCACGAGCTCATCAGCCGGTCGAGGGTGGTCTCCTCGTCAGGCTCGACGTCGCGACCACGGGGACGCCGCGGCCGGTTGCTGCGCGGCACCCGAGCAGCCGATCAGTACCAGTTGTTGGCCTGGCTGTGTCCCCAGGCACCGCAGGGGGTGCCGTAGACGCCGGCGATGTAGTTGAGACCCCAGGTGATCTGCGTCGCCGGGTTGGTCTGCCAGTCGGCGCCGGCCGTGGCCATCTTGCTGCCGGGGAGGGCCTGCGGAATGCCGTACGCACCGCTGGGGTTGTAGGCGTTCACCCGCCAGCCGGACTCCTTGTTCCACAGCGAGACCAGGCAGTTGTACTGGTCGGTCCCCCAGCCACGAGCCGTGACCTGCTGCAGGGCGATCGCCTGCGCGCTGCCCGGGTCGGGCGTCGCGGCGGTGGCGGCGAGCGTGTTGGCGGCCGAGACCGGCTGGGTCTCGGTGGCCGCGGCGTCCGCGCTGTCGTCGGTGGTCTCGGCGTCGGCGTCGGCCTCGTCCTCTTCGACGACGGGCTTGACGACCTTCGGGGCCGGGACGGTGACGTCGTAGCCGTCACGGTCGGCCGCGGCCAGGGCGTAGGTGCCGTGCGCGGTGTACTGCTGCGGCGCCGGCGGCGTCTTCACGAGCACCGGGGTGTCGACGGCGGCCTGTGCCACGTCGGCCTGCAGCGGGTTGAACAGCGAGCCGCCGACGAACAGGAACACGCCGACGAAGGACATCATCGGGGCGACCGCACGCTTGCGGGCGACGGCGTTCACCGACGACGCGGTGGGCTTCACGAGCTTCGGCGTCGCTGGGCGCTGCACCGTCGCGGTGCGCTGCTTCGCGGGACGCTGGTCGGCCTCGACCAGGGCATCGTGGGCGAAGGACGCCACACGCTCGTCGGAGACGCGGTTCGCCGCCACCGACTTCGGCGTGGCGACCGGACCCGTCGTCGCGGGCGCTGCCTGCGGGGTCACCCCGAACGCCGACGTCTCCGTCGTGCGGGTTCGCTGCATTGCCGCGCGGCGCTCACCGGAAGCCTGGAGGCTGAGGTGCTCGCGGGTATCGCGGTCGGAGCTTGAGTCTGCCGTGTGCCTGCCCATGAGTAGGACCAGGGTAACGGAACGATCACGGAAAGCGAAGCACCTGGGGACAGCGCGTCGTCAGCGGACAGCGAGCATCACTTCGACGACGGCGTCGAGCAGGGCGTCGACCTGCGCCTCGCGGTACCCGCCGTGCTTCGGGCGGAAGACGATCGAGCGGACCTCGGTGAGGCTGAGCGGCTTGCCCTCGCGGAAGTACCCGGCGAGCCGGGCGGCGAACGCGTCGACGTCCTTCGGGTGGTAGCCGGTGCCGAGCACGCTGACCCGGCTGAACCGCTGCCCGTCGGGCCGTTCGAGCCGCGCCACGACGTCGGAGGCCTTCGTCCGCGCCTCGGCGTACCAGGCCTTCTTGCCGACCTCGCTCATCTCCCGCTCACGCTCGCGGGCCGCGAAGGCGTCCTCGAGTCGCTCGAGTGCGGCGTCGACGTGCGACGTGGAGTAGCCGCCCTTGCGCATCGAGAACGCCGTGGCGCGGATCTTCGCGGCCTCGATGCCGGGGGCGCTGTCGTCGGCGGAGTACGCGCGCCGGGCGTCCTCGAGGAAACGCTCGACTTCGTCGACGTCGTAACCGAGGGCGGAACGGGCTGCGGTCGGGAAGGTGGTGGCCACGGCGTCATTCTGCCAGTCCGGACCCCTGGCACAACCTGGACGCGCTGAGTGCGGCGTTCAGCCCGGCACGGGCGCAGTCAGTGGTTGACGACGAGGTACAGCACGTAGGCCACCGCGGCGGACGGCAGGATGCTGTCGATGCGGTCGAGCAGGCCGCCGTGACCGGGCAGGAACGACGAGATGTCCTTGATGCCGAGGTCGCGCTTGATCATCGACTCGGTGAGGTCGCCGAGCGTGGCCGAACCGGAGATGAGCACACCGAGCAGGACACCGGTCCACCAGGGCAGCCCGAGCATGAACACGGTCACCAGGATGCCGACGACGATGCTCGCCGCCACGGACCCGGCGAAGCCCTCCCACGTCTTCTTGGGACTGATGCGGGGTGCCATCGGGTGCTTGCCGAGGTTCAGCCCGGTGGCGTACGCGCCGGTGTCGACCGCGACGACGACGAGGATGAACCCGATCACCCAGAGGTTGCCGTCCGGCTGGGCGGAGAGCAGCACGACGCACGCGCCGAGCAACGAGATGTAGGCCTGGACGAACAGCCCGTTCGTGAGGTCACGGGCGACGTTGCCCGCCGGGGGCTTCTGCCGCGCGACGGCGACCTCGAGCAGTCGCCAGACGCTGATCAGGACGATGCCGCCAAGCAGGGTGAACAGCGCCGCCACCTGGCCGAGCAGGAACGCCGCCGGCACGATCGCGATCGCGACGGCGACGCTCGGTATCCGCGGGACGTCGCGGCCGGCGAACCGCATCGCGCTCGTGAGTTCGTAGACGCCGACGCCCAGCAGGAACGCCGCGACGACCATGAAGGACGGCGGCCAGAGGAGCAGCGTGCCGAGCATCACGACCGCGAACGCGAGCGCGATGCCGATCGCCGCCGGCAGGTTGCGCCCGGTCCGCGCGGTCAGCGCTTCGTTGCGCGCGCCGAAGTCGGCCTTGCGCTGGCGGAGCTGCGCCTCGAAATCGGTGCGCGCCGCTCGTGCGCGCGCATCGAAGTCCTGACGGAGCCCCTTCTTCACGGGCTCGCTCGACGCGGGCCCGTGCTCTGCTGTGGGGCGGTCATCGCCCTGGTCGGAGCGACGCATCAGACCTCGAGGAGTTCGGCTTCCTTCTTCTTCAGCGACTCGTCGATCTGGTCGACGTGCTTCTTCGTCAGGGCCTCGAGGTCCTTGTCGCCGCGCGAGATCTCGTCGTCGGAGATCTCACCCTTGAGTGCGTCGAGGTCGTCCTTGGCCTTGCGGCGGATGTTCCGGACGACGACCTTGTGGTCTTCGCCCTTCGTCCGCACGAGCTTGACGAACTCCTTGCGGCGGTCCTTGGTGAGCTCCGGGATCGTCACGCGGACGATGTCGCCGTCGTTCGTCGGGCTGGCGCCGAGGTTCGGGAAGGTCGCGATCGCGCGCTCGATCTCCTTGAGCGCCGTCTTGTCGTACGGCGTCACGATGAGCGTGCGGGCCTCGGGGGTCTGCAGCGACGCGAGCTGCGCGAGCGGCGTCGGCGTGCCGTAGTACTCGACCGGGATCTTCTGGAAGAGCGCCGCGTTGATGCGGCCGGTGCGGACGGTCGAGAAGTCGTCCTTGGCGACCTCGACAGCCTTCGCCATCTTCTCGGTGGCTTCGGTCAGGACATCACTGATCACGGTGTTACTCCTTCGGTACTGGCGTCGAGTCTAGTCAGCGCCGGGGGTCAGTTGCTGACGACGGTGCCGATGCGCTCGCCACGGATCGCGGCCTGGACGTTGCCCTCGCCCTCCATGCCGAAGACGTGCATCGGCATGCCGTTGTCCATGCAGAGCGAGAACGCGGTGGCGTCGACGACCTTGAGGCCCTTGAGCAGCGCGTCCTGGTAGGTCACGTGGTGCAGCTTCTCGGCGGTGGCGTCCTTCTTCGGGTCGGCGGTGTACACGCCGTCGACGCCGTTCTTGGCGACGAGGACCTCGTCCGCCTTGATCTCGAGCGCACGCTGCGCCGCCACCGTGTCGGTGGAGAAGTACGGCAGTCCGGCACCGGCGCCGAAGATGACGACCCGGCCCTTCTCGAGGTGCCGCTCGGCGCGCCGCGGGATGTACGGCTCGGCGACCTGGGTCATCGCGATGGCGGACTGCACGCGGGTCGCAGCGCCCGCCTGCTCGAGGAAGTCCTGCAGCGCGAGTGCGTTCATCACCGTGCCGAGCATGCCCATGTAGTCGGCCCGCCCGCGGTCCATGCCGCGCTGCGAGAGCTCGGCTCCGCGGAAGAAGTTGCCGCCGCCGACGACGATCGCGATCTCGACCTCACGCGCGGCGACGGCGATCTCCTTGGCGATGGTGCCGATCACGTCGGGGTTCACCCCGAGGGAGCCGGCGCCGAACGCCTCTCCCGACAGCTTCAGCAGAACGCGGCGTCGTCCGGTCTTCTCGTCGGTCATCTGGTCCGCACCCTTCGTCGTGGTCTCGTGGAAATGTACTCGCGGATGTGTCGCGCGCGTGTCGTGCCGGCGCGCGCGAAAAACGGGGCCAGGAACCTGGTTGGTTCCTGACCCCGTCACGGGTTCGTTACGCGCCGACCTTGACGCGGGCGAAGCCCTGGATCGTGATGCCGGCGTTCTCGGCGGCCTTCGCGACGGAGATCTTGTTGTCCTTCGCGTAGTCCTGGTCGAGGAGCGACACCTGCTTGATGTAGGCGTTCACCCGGCCCTCGACGATCTTCGGGAGCGCAGCCTCGGGCTTGCCCTCTTCGCGCGTGATCGCCTCGACGGTCGCACGCTCCTTCTCGATGGCCTCGGCCGGGACCTCGTCGCGGGTCAGGTACGTCGGGTTCGCGAACGCGACGTGCTGTGCGATCGAACGCGCCTCGGCGGCGTTGTCACCCTCGTACGCGATGACGACGGCGATCTGCGGCGGCAGGTCCTGGCTGGTCTTGTGCAGGTAGATCTCGAAGGCCGAGCCCTCGACACGGCGGACCGTGCGGACCTCGAGCTTCTCGCCCAGCGCGGCAGCCGACTCGTTGACGACCTCGAGGACGGTCTTGCCGTCCAGCGGTGCGGCGTTGGCAGCAGCGACGTCGGCGGCACCGGAAGCGGCGACCGCGCCCAGCACCTTGTCGGCGAGGGTCGTGAACTTCTCGTTCTTCGCGACGAAGTCGGTCTCGCTCGCGAGCTCGACGACCGTGGCGGCGCCGTTCTCGGAGGTCGCGACGACGACACCCTCGGAGGTGGCACGGTCGTCGCGCTTGGCGACGGCCTTGGCACCCTTGATGCGGAGCAGCTCGACGGCCTTGTCGTAGTCGCCGTCGGCCTCGACGAGCGCGTTCTTCGCGTCCATCATGCCGGCGCCGAGGTCCTCGCGGAGCTTCTTCACGTCAGCAGCGGTGAAGTTTGCCATTGACTGGAGTCCTTTCTGGACTGTACGTGTGTGGAGAGTGGAGTGCAGTCGGGGCGCCGGACCCGGTGGGGTCCGGCGCCCCGGCGACTCACTCGGCGGGGGTGGTCTCCGCGGCTGCCTCGGCCTCGGCCGTCGGCTCCGCGTTCTTCGCCTCGTCGGCGATCGGCTCGCCGATCTCCTTCGCGGCGACCTGCGCGTCAGCGTCGTTCTCCTCGACGGGGGCGGCGGGCGCCTCGGTCGTGGCGGCGGTCTCGCCACCGAGGAGCTCCTGCTCCCACTCGGCGAGGGGCTCGCTGGCCTCGTCCTCGTCGCCACCGTTGTGGCGGGTCTTCAGGCCCTCGGCCGCGGCGTCGGCGACGATGCGGGTCAGCAGACCGACGGAGCGGATCGCGTCGTCGTTGCCCGGGATCGGGTACGTGATCTCGTCGGGGTCGCAGTTGGTGTCGAGGATGCCGATGATCGGGATACCGAGCTTCTGCGCCTCGTCGACGGCGAGGTGCTCCTTCTTGGTGTCGACGATCCAGAGCGCGCTCGGGGTCCGCGTGAGGTTGCGGATACCACCGAGGGTCTTGTGGAGCTTGTCCAGCTCGCGCTTCTTGATGAGGAGCTCCTTCTTGGTGAAGCCCTTCGTCGTGTCGTCGAAGTCGATCTCCTCGAGCTCCTTCATGCGCGCGAGGCGCTTGGAGACCGTCTGGAAGTTCGTGAGCAGACCGCCGAGCCAACGCTGGTTGACGTACGGCTGGCCGACGCGGGTCGCCTGCTCGGCGATGGAGCCCTGGGCCTGCTTCTTGGTGCCCACGAAGAGGATCGTGCCACCGTGCGCGACCGTCTCCTTGACGAAGTCGTACGCGCGGTCGATGAAGGCCAGCGACTGCTGCAGGTCGATGATGTGGATGCCCGAGCGCTCGGCGAGGATGAAGCGCTTCACCTTCGGGTTCCACCGACGGGTCTGGTGTCCGAAGTGGACGCCGCTGTCGAGCAGCTGGCGGATGGTGACGACGGCCATGTGCCGTCCTCCTTCTGTGTTCTCGGCGCGCAGCCGTGCTCTCGCACGTCGCTGCGGACCTGTTGCGGTTGTGTCGATCACGACCGTCGGTCGTGGTCCCTGGTGTCCTGGCACGCGACCGCCCGCTCGTGAGAGCAGGACCGGTGGTCGGGTACCGAGCCCGTGAGGGCTTGGTGGACACGCGAAGTCAGCGCGCATCAGCACGCTGCTGGATAGATGCTAACAGAAGGGAGGCCCGGATCACGCGCGCCTCGCGGCTGACGTGATCCGGGCCTCCAGTCCGGCGATCCGTGCGGAACGGACGCGGTGCGCGACCGGCCGATCAGGCCTTGGCGTCCACCGTGTCGCCGTCGGCGGAGATGCCCATCTCCTCGAGCGAGCGGCCCTTGGTCTCCGGGATCTTGGCGATGACGAAGAACAGCGACAGCAGCGCGAACAGCGCGTAGATGCCGTAGGTGACCGTCAGGTTGAAGCCCGAGAGCACCGGGAACGAGATCGTCACGATGAAGTTCGCGATCCAGTTGGCGGCCGAACCGATGCCCAGCGCCGTGGCGCGGATGCGGTTCGGGAACATCTCGCCGAGCAGGACCCACATGAGCGGACCCCACGTGGCGCCGAAGGACACGACGAAGAGGTTTGCGAAGATCAGCGCGATGACGCCCCACGAGCCGGGGAGGCTCGGGCTGCCGTCGACGATCGTCGCCTGCGAGAACGCGATGGCGACCATGGTGAGCGAGACGAACATGCCAGCGGAACCGGCGACGAGCAGCGGCTTGCGGCCGACCTTGTCGACCAGGAAGATCGCCACGAAGGTGACCGCGACGTTGACCACCGAGGTGATCGTGGAGATGAGGAACGAGTCCTCCTCCTTGAAGCCGACGGCCTGCCAGAGCGTCGTCGAGTAGTAGAAGATCACGTTGATGCCGACGAACTGCTGCAGCACGGCCAGGATGATGCCCACCCAGACGATCGGCTGGAGCCCGAAGCGGTTGCCCCGGATGGAGCCCTTCTTCTCGTTGGCTTCCTTCTTGATGCCGTCCTGGATCTCCTCCAGGCTCGTGTTCACGGTGTCGCGCGGGACGATCTTGCCCATCACGACGCGCGCGTCGTCCGCACGGCCCTTGGTGAGCAGGTAGCGCGGGGACTCCGGCAGCGTGATCGCCAGGACGCCGTAGACGACCGAGGGGATCACCCCGACCAGGAACATCCAGCGCCAGGCGGCGAGGCCCCAGACCTCGGCCGAGGCGCTGCCCGCGGTGACGGCGAACAGCTGGTCGGACAGGAGCGCGGCGAAGATACCGAGCGTGATCGCCAGCTGCTGGAACGAGGCCAGCCGGCCGCGGATCGCCTTCGGGGAGACCTCGGAGATGTACGCCGGCGCGATGACCGAAGCGGTACCGATGCCGAGACCGCCGACGAGACGCCAGATCACGAGGTCCCACGTCGCGAACGCGAACGCCGAACCGATCGACGAGACGAAGAACAGCACGGCGGCCCAGAACATGATCCGAGTGCGGCCGTAGCGGTCGGCGAGGCGGCCGGCGAAGTAGGCGCCGAACGCGCAGCCGATCAGGGCCGATGCGACCGCGAAGCCGCTGGCCGCGTCGGAGAGGTTGAACTCGCCCTTGATCGCGTCGACGGCGCCGTTGATGACGGACGAGTCGAAGCCGAACAGGAAGCCACCGACCGCCGCCGCGATGGCGAACAGGGTGACCTTCCCCTTGAACGCACGGTCTTCGCCGTGCCCGGTGGTCGTGGTGGACACGATGCTCCTGGGTTCTGCCGCCGTGCCGGTGTGCAGCACGGTGCCCCGGCGGTCGGCTGGTTCGCCGTCCGAGCGGCGTTGCGTGTTCCGGAGCGGCCCCGACTGTACTCCTCGCTCGGGATCTGGTCATAACCGGGGCGTGATCGGGACGGCGCGGCTCGGGCGGTCTGGCTTGGGCGCCGACGCGGAACGACGCTGTCGCCGTCGTACGACGTCGGTTCTGTCGTTTCCGTCCTCGGCACGTTCCTCCCCAGGCCTGGAGGCGCGACTCCCCCTCCACAGATCTCCTCGGTCCGCCCCGGGGCCGGGTTCCACTGCCCAGGCTGGTGACATGCGATCGAGCGCACGTCCCGTCCTGCTGTCCGTGGTGTGCGCAGCGGTGCTGGGCGGGACGGTACTGAGCGGGACGGTGCTGGGCGGGGCGGCGGTGTTCGGGGCCGCGCCGTCGACGGGAGCCGGGGCGTCGGTGGGCACTGCGACCGATTCGGGGCGGGTCGAGGCTCGCTGGGTCTGGCCCACCGGATCGCGGGTGGTCGAGCGCGCGTGGGAGGCACCGTCCTCGGACTACGCCGCCGGCCACCGTGGCCTCGACGTCCCGGCCGCCCTCGGCAGCACTGCCTCGGCGGTGGACGACGGCACCGTGGCGTTCGCCGGCGCGGTCGGTGGACGCACCGTCGTCACCATCGACCACGGCGACGGACTCGTCAGCACCCTCGACTCGGTGACGCCCTCGGTCGCCGCCGGAGACGAGGTCGTGCAGGGCTCGCCGGTCGGGTGGGTCTCGGTCGGGCACTGTCCGGCGTCGGCGCCGTGCCTGCACCTCGGTGCTCGTGTCGACGGTCGCTACGTCGACCCGATGGCGTACCTGCCACCAGCCGAGTGGCCGGTGCTCCTGCCCGAGTCGGCCTGGCCCGGGTGAGTCGAGCCGACCGGAGACCTCCCGGAGACCGACCGAAACCGACCGGGAACCGGAACGCAGGTCGCCCAGCCGTTAGGCGCGCGGGTGCGCCGTCCGGTAGACCTCGCGCAGCCGCGCCGACGACACGTGCGTGTAGATCTGCGTCGTGCCGAGGCTGGCGTGACCGAGGAGTTCCTGCACCGCGCGCAGGTCCGCTCCCCCGTCGAGCAGGTGCGTCGCCGCGGTGTGCCGGAAGGTGTGCGGCCCGCTCGGCCCCTCGCCCGGCAGGTCACCGAGCAACCGCGCCACCACGCGGTAGGCACTGCGGACGCCGAGTCGGGCGCCACGGTCGCCGAGGAACAGCGCCGTGCCTGCCGGTCCCTCCGACCGTGCGACCAGGGTGGGCCGTCCGCGCTCGAGCCACGCCTCGAGTGCGTCCCGCGCCGGAACCCCGAACGGCACCACGCGTTCCTTGCCGCCCTTGCCGAGCACCCGCACGGTCAAGCGTCCGCGATCGACGTCGGTCACGTCGATCCCGACGAGTTCGCTGACCCGGATGGCCGCCGCGTACAGGAGCTCGACCAGGGCCAGGTCCCGCAGCGCCGCCGGGTCGTCCGTCGCCGCCCGGGCACCGAGCCCGTCGAGCAGGGCGCGCACCTGGTCGGCCGACACGACGCGGGGAAGGTGCGCCCCGCCCTTCGGTGCACGGAGCCGGACCCCGGCGTCGGTCGTCGTCACCCCGGTCTCGCTCGCCCACCGCGTGAACGCCCGCACGGACGAGGACCGCCGAGCGATCGTCGACCGGGCGAGCCCCCGGTGGTCGGCGTCCCACAGCCAGTCACGGAGGAGCTCGAGCTCGACGTCGGCGACGCGGTCGACCCCTCGGGTGTCCGCGAAGGCCACGAGCTGCTCGAGGTCGTTGGCGTACGCGCGCAGGGTCTGCTCGCTGAGACCCCGCGCGTGCCGGGCGTGCCCGAGGAAGGCGTCCACCGCCACCACCAGTCGACCGTCCGTCCGCGCAACCACGACGTCAGCGTACGGCTGTCGACCGTCATGCCCGACCCCACCCGCCGCCGCTCGCGACGACGAGTCCCTGCAGCTGCGCCAGGGCGAGCGCGTCGGCGACGTCGGCCGTCGACATGCCCGCCCGACGGGCGATCTCGGCCTCGGGCAGAGCGCGACGACCGAGCGCGTCGAGCACCCGGAGCACCTCGGGATCCTGCCGACCGGACAGGAGCGGTTCGTCCGGCACCGCTCCCCCGCTCGTCCCGGTCGCCGGCCTCGCCGCCGCGACCGGATCCCCGGGGTGCACGACGATCTGCGCCCGTCCCTGTGCGATGAGCCGGTGGCACCCGACCGATGCCGAGGACGCGAACGCTCCCGGGACCGCGAACACCGGCCGGCCGAGCTGCGCGGCGTGGTGGGCGGTGTTGAGCGCCCCGGACCGGGCGCCCGCTTCGACCACGACCGTGACGTCGGCCAGCGCGGCGATCAGCCGGTTCCGGGCGCGTAGACGTACGTTATATGCGTGACCCGCGCTGTGATCTACACCCGCCAGTCTGAAGACGTCTCCGAGGGCATCACCCGCCAGTTAGAACGCTGTCGCGCACTCATCCAGCTTCGGGACTGGGAGGTAGTCGAGGAGTTCATCGACAACGATACGAGCGCATCAAAGCGCCGGGGAGCAGATACTCAGTGGGCGACGATGCTCGACCGGCTACGCGCCGGGGAGGCGGAAGTAGTCGTGTCCGTCGACCTGGACCGCCTACTTCGCGACACCCGCGACCTCATGACAATCATCGACACCGGCGCTCACGTGCTCACGGTCGACGGACAGATCGATCTCACGACTGCCGACGGGGAATTCCGGGCGACGATGCTCGCAAGCATCGCCCGCTTCGAGGTCCGGCGGAAGGGCGAGCGCCAGCTCCGCGCCAACGTGGCGCGCGCCGCGGCCGGACGCCCCGTTCCGACCCGACGACGATACGGCTATGAGTCTGACGGTGTGACGCCCCGTCCGGCCGAGGCGACGGTCGTCCGCCACATGTTCGAGCACGTGGCCGACGGCGGGTCGCTTCGCAGCCTTTCACGCGAGCTCGCGGAGGACGGCGTCGACCCCTCGCCGGGGAAGGAGTGGAGCCCACGCCGCCTCCGGGACATCTTGCTGAACGAGACTTACGCGGGATTCGCGCGGTACAAGGGCAAGGACGGAGCGGAGTTCCAGGTGGTGAAGTCGGACCACGTCGTGCCGGTCGTGGACGAGGAGCTCGCCGCCGAGGTCCGGGCGATCCTCTCCGACCCAGGTCGCCGAACCTCACCGGGCGGCCAGGCACGCCACCTTCTCAGCGGCCTCGCGCACTGCGCGGCATGCGGTGCTGCCCTCCACTTCATGCGCGCATACAAGTGCCCGACGCCCGGTAAGGGACACCCCTCGATCAACGCAGCGCTGATCGAGCCGCTCGCCGTCGACGCTGTCGTGACAGCGCTCCTCACGAGCGGCGCGGACCTCTTCCCGACTACGGCGAGCGCGAGCATCCGCTCGCTCGTCGAGCAGCACGAGGCGAACGCCGGGAAGGTCCGCCTCATTCTCGACGACAGGGACGCCGGGGTCGTGCCACCAGCGATCGCGCGCACGCGGCTCATTGAGCTGAAGAGCGAGCGCGAAACGATCGAGGCTGACTTGGATCGAGCCCGAAGCGAGAAGACAGCGGCGGGGGCTCTCCACGAGCTCGCGCGTGGCCTCCTCCGTGGCGAAGCCGAGTGGACGATGCCCGAGTTCGGCGAGATGCGGTCGCGGGTCCGAGAGCGCTTCGAGGACCTCGGGCTGGAGCAACGGCGCGAGATCATCCGTGCGCTCCTCTATATAGAGCTGGAGCCGGGCAGGGACGCCGCGAAGCGGGTCCGCATCGAGCATCGCCTCGCGACCCATCTCAATCCCGGCGCCGAGGACCCGCAACACGCGTTCGACTGACCGTTGGTGCGATGAAGCGCGTTTACACGTGTACGAGAAGGCTTCTCCACGCCGGAGAGGCCCTCTTCGTCGTCTCCAGGGGTGACGAAGTGACGGTTCTAGCGTCACCCCGTATAGGTGTGTGAAGAGAGAGAGTTCTATACACCTAACAGAGGTACCCGTCACTTCCGTCACTTCGTCACCCTCGGCGTCACCCGGCGTCACCCGGCGTCGATCTGAGCAGCTGGCTCGCGGCCGGTCCCCTTCTGCAACATGAGTCGCCACTCCGCCGCCCTCTCGCCGACAACCGACGCCGAAACCCTCGTTCGAGCCGCCACCGCCGCAGCCGGGTGGAGCGCCGAGGTCGGGGAAGCGGCTGTGCGGTCTCTTCATCGTCGCCAATCGAGCGCGGGGAAGACATGCGGCCGATGCGGCACACATCAGCCCTTCGCGGCGTTCGGCGTCGACTCGACCCGGCGTGACGGCAAGGCGTCTTCGTGCCGCCGCTGTCGCCGCCGCGCAGTGCGCCGACGCTGATTGCGCGTCACGGTCCCGGTCCCCTTCTCCGGTAGAGCGATCTGTCTCGTTCTCATCTGGGTGAATGACGCCCGCGCGTTGGAAAACAGGGCCAGCGTGCGGGCGCTCTCTATCGCCTCGATCCGTTGTTGACATCTGACCGAGGAGGCCGATGCAGGACTCACCTTCCGGCTGCCTCTGGTGCGGCCAGCCCTTCGCCGCGTCCCGCGCGGACGCCCGCTACTGCTCCGCCTCGCACAGAGTCTCGGCATCCCGAGCTCGACGGAGGGACGAGCACGCGCTCAGCGCTCTGGACGCGGCGCGTGAGTCGATCCGGCACGTGCTCAGCGCCGACAGCACGCAAGGCCCCTCAGCAATCCACGCAGCCCCGTTCGCGGGCACCGCAGAGCTCGTCGACGCCGCGTTGGCGGACGTCCGCTCGGCGTTCGCACGCTCTACAGACTCCCGACGCGGCGGGGTAACCCGCGCACCCCTCCACCCCGATGAAAGGAACACCTGTGACCGACAAGCGCACCCCTGACGAACTGCCGTCGTGGCTCTACCTCGCGGCTCCAGAAGCCTCCGGCAAGCGCGAAGAATGGCGTCGACTCATCGCCGCCGACCGGGACCGCATCGCCCCGCTCGCTCGCGAACGACTTGCGGTGGGGCAGGCGATCGTCGACAAGACGATCGTTACCGGCCCCGTCGGCAATCCTGATGGTCGCGTCCCGCGTCAAGGCGTCACGCATGCCGAGGTCGACGCCCTCACGGACCGCGAAGCCGAGCTCGCCGCCGCGATGCGACCGGACCCGGCAATCGCGAAGATCGAAGCCGATCTCCGCGCGCTGACGCGAAAGACGGCCGACGAGGTAGACCTCCGAGCGATCACCGCGGAGGCGACCCGTACTGCGCACGGCCGCATGATCGCCGCGCTTGCCGAACTCCGCGCTGCGTTCAGCGACCGCGAGCAATCTCACGCGTCATGGGTCCGCGCGGCCGGAGTCGGCGGCACCGTCACCGTCGGCCGCACGAGCTACGAGCTTCGCGCCTTCGAGCTGGAAGAGATCGAGCGCTTCCGTTCGGGAGCCCTCACGGACGGACTCGAAGGAGCCGCGTCGTGAAGTCGGCGATCGACCGCGCTGTGGGCGAGGCACGCACGGCGGGCGCGCTACCTGAACGCCTAGAAGACGTCGACGCGCAGACACGCCGCAAGGTCGAGGTGGAGGCGCGCTGGCACCGGATGACGCCGGAGCGCTACTACCGCGAGGCGCTCACTGCGCGCAACGCCGCCAACTCGCTAGACGAGACGACGGACGACGTCCTGGCGGAAATCCGAGGTCTGCGATGAGCCTCCGACCGACCACAACTGTCCGGGTAAACGGCACCGTCTACGTCACCGACGAGAGCCATCCCGACGGCGACCCCATCGCCCTGCTCGACGTGCGCGACCTCGGCGAAGACGACTGATTCTCCTTCCTCCACTTCCCACAGCGCGGGAGCTACATGCCCGCGTGCGGCTGGATGCCGCGTCTCATGCGAAAGCACCGCCTTCTCCTGGACCACGCTCGCCAGCTCCTCGGCGACGGCTACGGCCCGCGCCTTCCGATGCTCGCCTCCGCGAGCGCGCGCAGGCACCTCCACAGGAACGTCCTCGACGCCCTTCCCCACCGCTTCGCGGAGCTCTCCTCGGGCGCTCGCCGCGAGGCTGTCGCCGCCTGGGCGATCCAACTCGTCGCCGATCGCGGCGTCACTGAGGCAACCCGCATCGTCGGCGACCATGTCGACCGCATCGACGCTGCCCTCCGACACGACCGTGAGCGCGTCGAGCATGATTGGCAGCCAGCGGAGGCGCGACTTCGTGCCGCCGAGGCTCCTCGCCGCGTCAGCACGGCCAGTAGCTACGTCGTGCCGTGCGCAACCGGCTGCGGTCACTGGCTGCCCGCCGCTGGACCGCGCCCCGTCGTCGCCCGCAGCAGCACGTGCGATCGGCCGGCGGGAGCAGCGCGCCGAGCGAAGCGCGCCGAGCGCCGACGGGAGCGCAGCGCATGACCGCCCTCCCCGTCGCCGAGCACCCCTACCCCGTTGAGGTAGAGGACCGGGGTTCACCGACCCGACCACCTCTCCCTGCGCAGGTACGGCGGCACGCCGAGCTTGCCCTCCGCCTCGCCCACGCACTCGACGGAGTAAGCGAGGCGCAGTATCAGCGTGCCTCGCTCAGCCCGCGGCCCGAGTCCCTCGGCATCCGGACCAGCGGGGTGAGCGACCCAACTGGTGACACCGCTGCCGACTCGCGGCGCCTGGCACTTCGCGCTGCCGCGGTGCACGCTGAGCTCATGCTCGAGCGCACCGCGCAGGCGCTGGAACACGCGCTCGGCGTCCTCGACCAAGCGACCGCACGATGGTCCGGCGACCGGACCCACGTGTAGCCATCAGGGCGGCCGGACCGCGCCCGGCTGCCCTTCAGGGGGTGGGGGTGGACCTCCCCCTCCCCCCCCTGTCGCCCCTACCGAACCGGCATAGCGCCTCGCTGTGCGTACGGGCATAGAGGTCCTCATCAATCCGTAGGCGAGTCCGCCTCCCGAGGCCCTCCAGGGCCGCCCCGTCCCCGTCTGAGCCCCTGAGCAATCGCCAGGGGGATTGTCAGCCCTCGACGCTTCCACCCGACGGCGTCTGGGAAGTGGCGACTAGCGCCTCGCCCGGCTGCACTGGGTTCGATGAGAACCACTCTGGTCCTTCACGACCCGTCGCCCATTCTGCGATGTGCTTCGCCACAGCATTCACGACGTTGGTCATAGCCTTCGGGTTTTTCTCGGACTGATCGGCCTTGCCCCACTCGGTCGTCACACGCGCGAGCTCGGAACGAGCAGCGTCGACCCATTCCGCTACGGGAAGCTCAGCCTCTTTCAACTCCAGCCGCAACGCGGTGATGGACGTCGAGACGCCTTGCAGCGCGGGGATCAGGTCATCGACTTTAGGGCCCTGCTTCGAGTGACTCATCAGGGGACGGACGATGCCGCGGAACGCTCCGGCCACTTCGAGGGCGATCTCGCGCCGTCGTGCAAGCCGATCTTGGCGAGCACTCGAGATCTGCAACAGCAGAGAGGCTCCGGCGCCAAGTCCTGCGCCAACGATGCCTGTCAGGAAACTTGCCCAGTCGAACATGCCTCAAATCTAACGCCTCAACCGTCCGACCCGACCCCCGCCGCTTCTAGTGGCGGGGGTTTCGCATTCCCACCGGAGGACCTCATGAAGAACGTCGGCTTCTCCACAATGTCCCTAGTCCCGGACGCTCACCGGTTCGGACTCGCGCTCCCGACCGCCGCACGCGCCAGCCTCGGCCGGGCGGGGAACCGCGGCGGCGGCCTGTTCTTCGCGAGCACGCTCCGCGCGATCGCCCCACTCGCCGCGATCTCGGCGGGCCTATGGGTGGCCGGAAAGGTCGGCGGTTTCTTCAAGGACGCTGTCTCCGGTGCTTCCGAGCTGGAGCAGTCCGTCGGCGCGATCGAGACGGTGTTTAAGGGCTCGGCCGGGCAGATGCTCGATTGGTCCAACAACGCCGCGACCGCGGTCGGCCTGACGGCGAACGAATACAACACGCTCGGGACCCTGATCGGTACCCAGCTGAAGAACGGTGGCACGGCGACCGACGAGCTCGCCGGGAAGACCAATGACCTGATCGGCGTCGGCGCGGACCTGTCCTCCATGTTCGGCGGGACGACGTCCGACGCGGTCTCGGCCCTGTCCTCGGCCCTGAAGGGCGAGCGCGACCCGATCGAGGCGTACGGCGTGAGCCTGAATCAGGCAGCCGTCGACGCGAAGGCCGCCGAGCTCGGCTTCTCGAAGGTCGGCGGCGCGCTCTCCACGGAGGCGAATCAGGCCGCGACCCTCGCGCTCATCATGGACCAGACCGCGGACGCGCACGGCAACTTCGGGCGCGAGAGCGACACCCTCGCGCACAAGCAGCAGGTGCTAAATGCGATGTGGGAGAACGGCAAGACGAAGATCGGCCAGGCCCTCCTCCCGGCTTTCTCCGGCCTCGCCTCGGCCCTGATCGGTGTCCTCGGTCCGTCCCTCGACGGAGCCGTGACGGCGATCAATTGGGTGGTCGACGCCTTCGGCGGTCTCGGCTCGACGTTCGGCCCGGTGATCGGCTCCATGGTGAGCGCCTTCGCCCCGTTCGTCCCGCAGATCACCGGAGCGCTCTCGGAGCTCGTCCCGGCGTTCGCATCGGTCCTGCCGAGCCTGTCGCCGTTCGGCGTGATCCTTCAGGGGCTCCTCCCGATCCTCCCGCAGCTTCTCCCGCTCGTCGTCCAGCTCGCGACGCACCTCGGCGGCGGCCTCGTCGCGGTGCACGCGCAGTTCCTCCCGCTTGTCGCGTCGCTCGGCGGACTGTTCCGCCAGCAGCTTGCCGCGATCCTGCCCTACCTGGCGCAGGCCGCTGGCCTCTACGGGGCGCTCCTCCGGGACGTCCTCGTGCCCGCGTGGGCGACGCTTCTCTCTGCCCTCGTCCCGGTCGTCGCCGCGCTCGTCGACGTGGTGCTCCCTGGCTTCGCCTCGCTCATCGCCGCCCTCGTGCCTGCACTGGCGGCATCGGCGATGCTCGTTGGGGCTGTCGGCCCCGTTGTCGCTGCGCTCCTCGGCGTGCTCCTGCCGATGGTCGAGGCGCTGACGCCGGTCGTCCGGGCCGCGGCGTCCCTGGTGATCTCCGTCGTGACCGGCGCCCTTCAGATCGTGCAGGGCCTCCTTCAGACCGCAACGGCGCTCATGTCCGGCGACTGGGCTCAGGTCTGGTCGGGGCTGGCGACGGTCCTCTCCGGTGTGTGGGCGCTCGTGACGGGCCTCCTCCGAGGATCGGTCGGTGTTGTCGTCGCCGTCATCCGTGCGGCGCTCACGGTCGTGCGCTCGGCGTGGTCCGCCGCTGTCGGCGCGCTCTCCGGCCCCTTCCGCGCCCTGACCGACGGCCTCCGCTCAGCGATTGTCGAGCACGTCGGCGTTCTCGTCGGCTTCCTCGCCACCCTCGGCGCTCTCGCCGTCTCAGGTCTTTCCGGCACGGGGTCGTGGCTGCACAGTGTCGGCCGGAACATCGTCGAAGGTTTGATCGAGGGAGTGAAGGCGATGACTCAGCGCATCGCCGACGCCGTCCTCGGCCCGATCAAGGGCTCGGTGGACGCGGTGAAGAGCTTCCTCGGCATCCACAGCCCCTCGCGCATGATGCGCGAGCACGCCGCTGACGCCGTCGCGGAGAGCGCACGGAACATGCACTACGTGGAGCCCGCCACAGCGCCGAGCGCGCTCTTCAAGCCGGGACCGGACGCGGCGAGCACCTGGACCGGTCGAGACTTTGAGCTCAGCTCGACGGGAAGCCTGCGCGGCGACCTTCGAGAGGTCGACTTCCTGATCCGGACCCAGCAGCACGCCTACGCGCGCTAAGCCGTCTGACAATCCGTAACAATCCGCCTCGCAGCCGAACGCCCCCGTCCCGGACCTCAGTCCTGGACGGGGGCGTTTCGTCGTACTCGGGCTTTGTTCGCGAGCTACCGGCGCCGCCCGTGGCCCGGTAGTCCGCCACTCACGACGCGGATGCGGGGGAAGGCGTACCCCCCACCGCTGCCGCGGGTGGGCTCAGCCTTGTCCATGCGTTCCACGAGCTCGGCCCAACGACGCTTGTCCTCGGCGTCTCGCGCCTTGAAGGCGACTCGCTTGGCTTCGCGCTTCCTGTAGCGCTCGGCTGCTTCCTCCGATGGGGATGGACGGACGCCGCCCTCGAAGGTCTCGGTTGTGACGACTGTTCCTGTGGCTGCACACCTGAGGGTGTGCGTTCCCGGGTGGTTCCCGAGGCGGTTGTCCGCGGTCACGTGGGTAGCGTGTCCGCAGTCGGGGCAGATGGTTCGGGCCATTGACAACTCCCATCGCACGAGCGTCTGCGTTCGTGCGTGGACAGGGTAGACGACTTGAACGTACGTTCGAAGCGACACGCCGCGCGACACGCGAAGAAGTGTTCGATAGTCGGGTCGGAAGCGGTTCGGAGAGTCAGGCGAGGACCCGACGTGCCTTCTCCAACGCCGCGGCAGCAATCCAGCGGGTCGGATGCGACTCTCCGTCCAGCCGCGCGGCCCTCTCAATCTCGTCTAGTTCGCCCGGCGAAAGGCGCACGGATCGGGTGAGGCTCTTCGGGTCAACGGCTCGCGGACGACCCGGCTTACGTCCTTCGGTCATGGCCAGACAATATCAGTGTTGCGGAAACCTCCCTCGGCTGCGATAGTTGTTGCAACACCGAAACTAGGAGGCAGCGTGATCAGCAACACCGACTCAGCCTGGGTCATCGTGTCCGACGGCAGCGGCGGTACCTGGACCGTGTTCGCGGACGGCAGCCGGACTCGATGGGTCCCCGAGATCGATGGGGCCCCGCTGTGAGCGCGGAGGTGGACGTCCTTCTCGACCCGGGCACCGCCCTCCGGAGAAGAGCGCTCTACTGGACAAGCGAGGGCAAGCTCATCGTGGACGCCGACGGCAGAACGGAACATGATCACGACGGCACCCTCGGGGACTCCCGGCGCGCGTTCTACGCTCGGCGCGCTCGCCTCGGTCGCGAAGCGGCGGGCGGTCCCGACCTGATCACCGAGCTACGCTTCCGCCTCGCCGCAGCCCCCGAGGTCGGCGAGTTCACGTTCTCCTCCACCGAGATGGGCCAGCTCGGCGACGACGCGAGCGTGGCCGATGCGCTGGAAGCTGCCGACGGCCCGATCCTCGCGACGCTGAAGATCGAGCCCGTGAGCTTCGTCGCGAAGAACGGCCCCATGAAGGGCCAGGAGGTCAACTACAACAAGCCGGTGCTCACCCTGAAGGGCGCCGCTCCGGCCGCCGAGTAGCAGCTCGGCTCGTCTCAACCGAAGGCCCCCGTCTCCTCGCGAGGCGGGGTCCTTCGTCGTCTCCGCGTCAGAGGCCCGAGGCAGACTCCCCGCATGGGAAAGCGACGCTCTGATCGGTGGCAGCCGCCGATGCAGGCGACGCCCTTCAGTCTGTCGAAAGAGGCGTACGGCGGCCCCGTCGTCGGCGCGGGGCTCCTCCCGGTGCGGGCCTACGTTCAGACGCCGGAGGGACTCTTTCGGGTCGACGGCTTGGCTGTCTCGCAGACGCCCGACGCGGTGCTCGTCCGCTGGGATCGGGCCGACGGGCTTCCCTTGGAGGCGTGGGTCTGGAGGGCTGCGGTTAGGCACCGCGGAAGCGCTCGCAAGCCCGGTTGATCTGGAGGGTGCTCGACAACGACAGGCTTGCCTCCGCGATGGGGCTACGACGGCGACGTTTCGTACTTCTGCCGAGCCTCGTCCGCCTCGTGCCAGTCGCGCTGAATCGTGTCAAGCGCCCTACTTTTACCCGTCGCGTCCTCTCGGAGGTGTGCCGCCGCCAGCTCCCGCACCGCCGACAAAATACGGGTTTCCCGAACGTCGATCTTCTCGTACTCCCAGTCATCCTCGTCCACGAGCCACGTCGAAAGCTGGAACGCGGTCACTCCGCGCACGATGCCGCTACGGGCTTCTTGGTCATGCACGAGTAATGCGGCTGCGAGAATCTCACGAGTCTCCATGAGCTGGGCTGCACGATCACCGGCGTCCACGGGCTCCTTGCGCAAGCGACGCAAACGCCGCGCACGCATGACATCCAGGAACCGAGTCCCCGCCTCAATCACACGCACGAGTGACTCGCGGGATTGCGCCCGGAGCTCAGCGTCTCGATCGGCCGCGCGTTCCTCAGCTCTGGCCTCTCGATTGAGCCTCGCCGTACGGTTGAACGTGACGGCACCGCCCAAGATCGCGAGCGCACCCGTGGCTGCCGCGATCACGTTCCCCCACGAATCGGCGTCAAGGCCGAACCAACCAGATGACACAACCTCACCCTATCTCTAACTCGTCTGTAGGCCCGGCGCGATACCCCAGGGCGCTATCCGGTCCGAAGGATCGCCGGTCCTTCCAGATATGGCTCAAACGAGGTAGGCCGTGTCAGTGCCGCTTCCGCCGGTTCCACTTCCTTCGACTCCTCCATATAAGCCATTGCCGTCGTGGCCGTGTCATGATCTCTGAGTGATTCTCGCCGCGTCGACCGAGGCGGCTAACGCCGCAGCCCCGTTCTGGTCCGCCATGCTCACAGTGATCCCAGTCCTCGCGCTAGCGATGAGTGTCGAAGTCGGCCGCCAGCTGCGTAACGCAGAAGTGCTTCCTTGGTGGCTTCGAGTAGTGCAGTCAATCTTCCTTGCGGGATACGCCGCCGCGCTGTTGGTCTCCTTCAATATGACGCTGGACGCACTCGTCCATCGAGACGGGATGGAACGGGCTTCCATAGTTGGCGCGCTCGTGTGGAGCTCCCTGTTGTTCCTCGTTGCGCTGCCTGTTTGGGATGTGTTGCAGCGCGTGAATCCCGAAGTGACCGAGGTCCTCTTGCGAGTTGCTCCCTGGTCTCGCTGGCGAAGGATGCGGCGCAAGTTGAGGAAAGCGCTGGTTGAGGTGCGTCGCACGCAGGCCGGGATCGACCGATCAGTCGAAGACACCAGGACTGCCCTAGCGGAGATGGAACGAAAGCTCGCGGACGCGCAGGAAACCCGCGCGCGCTGGCCTGGACTGCGGGCCCTACACGACAGCCGTCCGTCGACTCCAGAGGCCGAAGCGGAGTGGGCGGAAGTGCTACGACTCGCGGACAACCTGGGGCTCGATCGGCTGGCGCCCGGCACTGCTCTCGGGGCTATGGAGAGGCTCGTCCATGGGATGCAAGCGAGCCTCTCTGAACAGGTGCAACTCCAACGGAAGGTGGCGGTACTAGTTCGCCAGGTCGAGCTTCGAGTTCGAGGGGCGCGGATCCTCCGATTCAGTGGGCAAGAGAAAACGGACTTCGCGGCTCAGATCCGATCTGTGCAAACGGAAGTAGCCCAGCAGCAGCGCCAGTAGGCCGCGTTCGGTGGCTCAACCTGCGGGGACGAATACGCATACTGCTTGCGCCAACTGGCGAGGAAACGCCAACGCGTCGGTCGCGTCCCCGGTGCCGACTCAGCGAGCAGCGCCCCCTGCCGCGCCACGTTGTGGAGCAGCTGCGCGTTGCCCACCGGGTAGAGCTGGTCGATGCCACCCGCCAGGACGGCGACCGTGGGCGTCCCGGCGGCGACGGCGACACGGTGCGCCACCGCGTCGATGCCGTAGGCACCCCCGCTCACGATGAGGAATCCCGCGTCCGCCGCCGTCGAGGTGATCTCCGCGGCGGCCTCGGCACCGGCCACCGTGTTCGCCCGGGACCCCACGACCCCCAACGCCGGCATCCCGTCGCCGAGGCGCGCACCCGTGCTGCGCGTCCAGAGGACCACCGGGGCGTGCGGCCCGAGGTCGTCCAACGCGGGCGGCCACCCGTCGCTCTCGGGGACCAGCAGTCCGGCACCGACCGCACCGACAGCCGCGAGCACGTCGCCCACCTCGACAGCGGCCAATCGGGGCCGCCAGCGTTCCACCGCGGTCTGCAGCACGCCGAGCAGCACCGCTGGGTCCTCGGCACCCGGCACCTCGGCGTCGACGCAGCATCCCAGCAGCGAATCGAAGTCTCCGTCGGCGGCGAGCAGCACCGCACCGAGCGCGCGCTCGGGTCCGAGGCCGTTGAGGAGCTCGCCGGCGACGGAGTCCCCCGGTTCGACGATGGCCGACCAGGCGACCCGTGCCGCGGCCTGCACCGGATCCACCGCGGCACCGCTGGGCCCGAGCAGGCGCGCCACGGTGTCGAGGAGCTCCGTGCCCGCCGGCATCACAGCGCGCTCCGCAGGGCCAGGGCGCCGCGGACGTGCGCGCCCGTGGGCCGCTCCACCGCGTCGAGGTCGGCGAGCGTCCATGCCAGGCGCATGACACGGTCCCACCCGCGCATCGTCAGGGTCCCGAGGTCGAGTGCGCGATCGAGGTCTGCCGTCGACCCGGGTTCGATTCGCCCCTCGGCTCGGAGCCACGTCCCGGTGACCTCGGCATTGCGCGTCCATCCTGTGCCGTGCAGTCGCTCCGCCATGCGGGCTCGTGCTGCCGCGACCGCCGCACGCGCCAGCGCCGTCGTCGGGGTGCTGCCGTCCGCCTCCCGCATCCGACCCGTCGTCACCCGGGGCACCAGCACCCGGATGTCCATCCGGTCGAGCAGCGGCCCGGACATGCGGCCGAGGTACCGGCGGACGGTGCTCGGCGAGCACTCGCACGGCTGCCCGTGCGCACCACCGGCGTTGCCGCACGGACAGGGGTTCGCCGCCAGGACGACCTGGCAGCGTGCGGGGAACTCGGCCGCTCCCGCCGCACGGTGGATCGTGATCCGCCCGGACTCGAGCGGTTGCCGGAGCGCGTCGAGCACGGGCCGCGGGAACTCCGGTGCCTCGTCGAGGAACAGGATGCCCCCGGTGGCGCGCGACACGGCTCCGGGGCGCAGGACCCCGGATCCGCCGCCGATGAGCGAGACCGCCGACGCAGAGTGGTGCGGGGCTTCCCACGGTGGCTTCGTGCTCCACGACGCGGGGCCCAGCCCGGCGACGGACCGGACGGCGGCGACCTCGAGCGCGGTCTCGTCGTCGAGGTCGGGCAGTAGCCCGGGCAGCCGTTCGGCGAGCATGGTCTTGCCGGCGCCCGGCGGCCCGAGCAGCAGGGCATGGTGTCCACCGGCCGCCGCGGCGATGAGTGCTCGGACGCCGACCGGGTTCCCCACGACGTCCGACAGCTCGGCCACGGGACGCGGCACAGCCGTGACCGGGACCGGCAGCACCGGGTCGACCTCGACCGTCGGCAGGAGCGCCCCGGCGTCGATCGCCGCCGCCCGCAACGAGTCCACGCCCCGGATCCGGACCCCGCCGACCACACGGGCCTCGGTCAGGTTGCCGACGGGCAGCACGACGCGGTCCACACCGGCGTCGCGCGCGGCGATCAACATCGGGATCACGCCGGGGACCGGACGCACCCGCCCGTCGAGGCCGAGCTCGCCGATGTAGACGATGCGCTCCGAGACGTCCGGCGCGAGACCGGCACCGGCGAGCACGGCCATCGCGATGGCGAGGTCGAACCCCGAACCGCGCTTCGGGATCGCCGCCGGGGTCAGGTTCACGGTGATCCGGCGGGCGGGCAGCGGACACCCCGCGTTCGCGGCCGCGGATCGCACACGTTCCCGTGCCTCGCCCAACGAGGTGTCGGGCAGACCGATGATGCTGAACGCCGGCAGCTGACTGGTCAGGTGCGCTTCGACCTCGATCCGCCGACCGGTGACCCCGAGCAGCGCGACCGCGGCAGCGCGACCGATGCCCGTCACAGGACACCCGCCAGGTGCTCGACGACGGTGCGGGGGCCGTCGACGTGGACCGCGACGACGTCCACCCGGACCGCGCGCGCCGAGACCTCGGGATGCGCGTCGAACCACTCGGGCACGAGTCGTCGCATCCGGGTGAGCTTCGCCGCCGTGATCGCCTCGAACGGGTGACCGGTGGCGGCACCGGAACGGGTCTTCACCTCGATGAAGGCGAGCGTGCAGGAATCCCACGCGACGATGTCGATCTCACCGCGCGCACATCGCCAGTTCCGCTCGAGCACGCGGAATCCCCGGGCTTCGAGCCAGGCCACCGCTCGCTCTTCACCGAATCGTCCGAGTCGGCCGTTCCGGAGCGACCGCCCCGGTGCTCGTTGCACGTCTTGTTCCATGTCGTTGCCTCCACGACAACGATCTCCGGAACGCACACACCGATCGGCGGACTCGGAGAGTCTGTGGAATCAGTGCGGACGAATTGCCCCTGTGGAGGAAAGAAGCAGGACCCGGGCGATCGAGATCACCCGGGTCCTGCTGCGACGAGCGTCAGTGCGCTGCTGCGTAGGCTTCCTGCACCTGCGTCGAGATGCGCCCGCGGGAGGAGACCTCGTACCCGTTCTCCTTGGCCCACTCGCGGATCTTGCCGAGTTCTTCGGAGTTGCCGCGCTTCGGGGCGGACTTCGGCGCGGAACCGCCGCCGGTGCGGCGACCGGAGACCTTGCGCGCTGCGGCGATGTAGTCGGAGATCGCCTCGCGGAACTTGTCGACGTTGTCGTTCGACAGGTCGATCTCGTACGACGAGCCGTCGAACGCGAATTCGACCGTCCGGCCTTCACCGGTGGTGATGGGGGAATCGTCGAGGTCGTCGACGAGCTGGACGGTGACCTTCTGTGCCATGGGGTGCTCCTGTTCGTGGGGCGGTTATTTCCCCATCAGAATAGCGCGCACAATTCCCCGGCGGTCCGGATCAGCGGCGATTCACCGAGAAAGAAGCAGGAGAAAGGAAATTGACGATCACTCGTCGAGTGCGAGTTCCTTCGGCAGTTCGAGTTCCCGCGTCGTGAGTTCCTCGACATTCACGTCCTTGAACGTGAGTACCCGGACACCCTTGACGAACCGGTCGGAACGGTAGACGTCCCAGACCCAGACGTCGTTCATCGTCAGTTCGAAGTAGAAGTCGTGCTCCGTGTCACGGCGCACGAGTTCGACCTCGTTCGCCAGGTAGAAACGGCGCTCCGTCTCGACCACGTAACGGAACTGCGACACCACGTCGCGGTACTCGCGGTACAGGGCCAGCTCGACCTCGCGGTCGTAGTCGTCGAATTCGTCCTCATCCATTGCGCCCACAGTCTACGGCGACGGAGGCCCGTGCGGACGACGGGCTCAACCGGCGAGGGCGTCGAGTTCGTCGAACCCGTCCAGCGCGACGCTCGAGGCCTGGTGCAACCAGGACTTCCGGTGCAGCGCGTGCGCCCCGATCGCCCGGATCGCGTCGTAGTGCGCCGTCGAGCCGTAGCCCTTGTTCGACACCCATCCGTAGTGCGGAGCCTCGTCGTGCGCGGAGATCATGAGCGCGTCACGAGCGACCTTGGCCACCACGGACGCCGCGGCCACCGAGGCGCAGTCGCGATCGGCCTTGACCCGGACGACGACCTCGAGCGGATCGGCGGCCGGACGGAGCGACGCGGGCAGGGCGCGGCTCAACCAGTCGAACGAGCCGTCGAGCACGACCACCGCGCCGTCGAGGGACACCCCGTCGGCGACCAGGGAGCCGAGCGCCTGCGCACCGGCTGCACCGAGAGCGGGCACGATGCCCTGCTGGTCGACGAAGTCCGCCGACGCCATGCCGACCGCCGTGCGCGCCCAGCGCTGCACGACGGGCACGAGGTCGGTCCGGCGCGCCTCCGACAGCAGCTTCGAGTCCGCGAGCCCCTGGGGCACACGACCGATGTCGAGCGTCACCGCGGCCACACCGACGCCGACCGGACCGGCGATGGCGCCACGGCCGACCTCGTCCATGCCGATGACCGTCACGCGGCCCTCGGCGAGCAGACGTTTCTCGACCCGGAGCGACGGACGGACGGCGGTCACTCGTCGCGCTCCTCCACGCCGGCGAACACCTCGGGGTGGTCGTCGAGCCACGTCCAACGGCTCGCCGGCCACGAGATGACGAACGCGCGGCCCGTGACGTCGGACATCGGGACGAAGCCCTTCGACGGGGTGTCGCCGTTGTACCGGGAGTCCTTCGAGTCGTTCCGGTTGTCGCCCATCACCCAGATGGTGCCCTTCGGCACGGTCACCGAGAAGTCGGTCGCCGAGGCCGGGGCGCCGGCGGGGAGCTTCAGGTACGGCTCCTTGATCGGCACACCGTTCACCGACATCTGCCCGAGGTCGTTGCAGCAGGACACCTTGTCACCGGGCAGACCGATGACGCGCTTGATCAGGTGGTCGTCGCTGTCACCGGTGCCGAGACCGACCTGGGTCAGCGCCCAGTCGATGGCCTTCGCGGGCTGGGTGTCCGGCGTGACGCTCGGCACCTCGGACCCGGTGAGCCAACCGCCCGGGTCCTTGAAGACGACGACGTCTCCCCGCTTCAGCGCCACGGCGCCGGGGACGAGCTCGTTGACGATGACGCGGTCGTTGATCTGGAGCGTGTTCTCCATCGACGCCGACGGGATGTAGAACGACCGGATCAGGAACGTCTTCACCAGGAACGACACGAGCAGTGCCGCGACGAAGATGATGACGAGGTCGCGGAGGAATGTGAGGACACCGTTCCGTTGCTTCTCGGCACGTGGCCTGCGCCCGGAATCCTCTGTCGTGTCCGTCATTTCCGCTCTCGTTCGAACCACTGACTCCCCGCAAAATGGGAAGAGCCCCCCGTCGATGCACAACCGTACATGGACGAGGGGCTCGCAGCGGCGTCCGGCTCGCGGACGTTCACTGTGAAGGCGATCAGGCGTCGCGCTTCTCCTTGATCTTGCGGCGGGCCGCCTTGCCGCGGAGCTCGCGCAGGTAGTAGAGCTTCGCACGACGGACGTCACCCTTGGTGACGATCTCGATGTGGTCGATGATCGGCGAGTGCACCGGGAACCAGCGCTCGACGCCGACCTGGAAGCTCACCTTGCGGACCTTGAAGGTCTCGCCGATGCCGTGGCCCTGACGGCCGATGACGACTCCCTGGAAGACCTGGATACGCGAGCGCGTGCCTTCGATGATGTTGACGTGCACCTTGATGGTGTCGCCGGGACGGAAGTCCGGGACGTCGGTACGCAGCGATGCTGCGTCGACGTTGTCGAGGAGCTGGCTCATGGTGGGTTTCACTCTCTGCGGACGCGCACGGGTCGCCGCGGATCGAAGGTTCGGAAAGTGGTGGTGCGTGCCCGGTGTCGGCGACTCCCCCGTGGCAGAGTCCAGCCAGGGCACAGCGTTCAATACTGCCACAGAGAGCGCGGGAGACAAAACGACGAGGATGGACCCATGATCGAACTCCGCACCCCCGCCGAGCTGGACGGACTGCGCGTCGCCGGCCGGTTCGTGGCCGACGTCCTCGACGAGCTGCTCGAGACCGTCGACGTCGGCGTCAACCTGCTCGACCTCGACCGCGTCGCGGCCAGGATGATCGCCGAACGCGGCGCGGAGAGCTGCTACGTCGACTACCACCCGTCGTTCGGCATGTCGCCGTTCGGCAAGAACCTCTGCACCTCGGTGAACGACGCCGCCCTGCACGGCCTGCCGCACGACCACATCCTGCAGGACGGCGACCTGGTGAGCCTGGACTTCGCCGCGAGCGTGGACGGCTGGGTCGCGGACTCCGCCGTCAGCGTCCAGGTCGGCACACCGCGCGACGAGGACCAGGCACTGATCGCCACGGTCGAACGGGCACTGGCCGCCGGCATCGCCCAGGCGGCTCCCGGCAACAAACTCGGCGACGTCTCGCACGCCATCGGTCACGTGGCGCACCAGGCCGGTCACGACGTGAACCTGCAGTTCGGCGGGCACGGCGTCGGTCGCACGATGCACGGGGACCCGCACGTGCCGAACGACGGCCGCCCGGGTCGCGGCCTGAAGCTCCGGCCGGGTCTGGTCGTCGCGATCGAGCCGTGGCTCATGCAGACGACCGACGAGCTCTACCAGGACGACGACGGCTGGACGCTGCGCAGCGTCGACGGCTCGCGTGCCGCGCACGTCGAGCACACGGTCGCGGTCACCGAGGCCGGCCCCGAGGTCCTGACCCTGCGTCGCGCTCAGCGCGCCGACCCGACCGTCTGACGGACGGGAGGCACGGTGCGGGCCCGCCCCGTGCCTCCAGGCAGACGCGCCGGAGCCGGGTTTCGTGCTCAGCGACAGTCCACGCGGAACGAACCGCGAGGAGTGTCGCTCTGCCCGAAAATCCTTCCAGCAGGCAAGCGCGCCAGCCGGTCAGGCAGGCGGCAGCAGGTCCGGACGGATGCGCCGCGTCCGCTCCAGCTGCTGCTCGTGCCGCCAGGCACCGACGCGGGCGTGGTGCCCGCTGAGCAGGACGTCGGGGACGTCGAGGCCGCGCCACGACGCGGGCTTGGTGTACGAGGGGTACTCGAGCAGGCCGTCCTCGTGGGACTCCTCGACCAGCGACTCGGGGTTGCCGACGACGCCGGGGACGAGTCGACCGACGGCCTCGATGATCGCCATCGCGGCGACCTCGCCGCCGTTCAGCACGTAGTCGCCGAGCGAGAGCTCGACGACGGTGGCGCGCGACGATGCCCACTCGAAGACGCGGGCGTCGATGCCCTCGTACCGCCCGCAGGCGAACACGAGGTGCTCCGACGTCGACGCGAGGGACCGCGCGATGGACTGCGTGAAGGGCGTGCCGGCCGGCGTCGGGACCACCAGGGTCGACGAGCCGTCGGGCCGGAAGAGCGCTTCGAGCGCCTGCGCCCACGGCTCCGGCTTCATCACCATGCCGGCGCCCCCGCCGTACGGGGTGTCGTCGACGGTGCGGTGCCGGTCGGTGGTCCACGACCGCAGGTCGTGCACGTGCAGGTCGAGGAGACCGCCGGAGCGGGCCCTGCCGAGCAGGGACACGTCCAGCACGGAGAAGAACTCCGGGAAGATCGTGACGATGTCGATCCGCACGGGGACTAGTCCGTGACCGTCTCGGGGCGCGAGGTGTCCTCTGGGTCCTCGAACAG
The DNA here is from genome assembly GCF_003234215.1 of Curtobacterium sp. MCSS17_006. Lineage (NCBI taxonomy): Bacteria > Bacillati > Actinomycetota > Actinomycetes > Micrococcales > Microbacteriaceae > Curtobacterium > Curtobacterium sp. MCSS17_006. The sequence continues at coordinate 174,064 of NZ_QKSO01000004.1, forward strand.
GCCCTGCGGCGGTGTCACCGTGACGGTGCCGGCCGCGATGTCGACCGCGGGCACGATGGCCGACACGAACGGCACGAGGACCTCGCCGCGGGACGGCGTGTCGATCGCGAGCAGGTCCTGTGCGGGCATGTGGTCCACACGGGCGACCGTGCCGACCTCGACGCCGTCACGCAGGACCTTGAGCCCGACGAGCTGGTGGTCGTACCAGGCGTCGTCCTCGCCGGTCTCGGCGTCGGCGTCCTGCTCGACCCAGAGGATGATGCGGGCCAGGGACTCGGCCGCGGTGCGGTCGTCGATCCCGGCGAAGAACGCGACGGGGTGACCGTTGTACCAGCGGAGTTCGTCCAGCTCGAGGGTCTTGCCCGACCACGGTGAGTCGTCGGGGACCTGGAGCGTGAAGGTGGCGCCCGGGGTGAACCGACGATCCGGGTCGTCGGTGTAGAGCTCGAGCTTGATGCCGCCCTTGAGCCCGTGCGCCTTCGTGATTCGACCCACCCGGAGCTGGGTCGTCTCCCTAGGAATCGGTGTCCACCACGTCGACCCGCACGCGCTTGCCGTCGGCCAGGGCCGTGACGAGGGTGCGGAGCGCCTTGGCGGTGCGCCCGGCGCGACCGATCACGCGGCCGAGGTCCTCGGGGTGCACGCGCACCTCGAGGACCTCGCCGCGTGGGGAGGTGGAGCTGGCGACGCGCACGTCGTCAGGGTGATCGACGATCCCCTTGACGAGGTGCGTCAGCGCGGATTCGAGCAAGGACTACGCCTCGGTCGTCTCGTCGGCGGTCTCGGCGTCGTCGGCCTTGGCGGCGGGAGCCGTCTTCTCCGACTTCGGCTTGAGCACGGCCTTCTTCGAGGAGTCGACCTGGAAGGCCGGCTTCGGCTCGGCGACCTTGACCTTGGACTCGGTGTCCTTCTCGCCCTTGAACTTGGCCCAGTCGCCGGTCAGCTTGAGGAGCGCCGCGACCTGCTCGGTCGGCTGCGCGCCGACGCCGAGCCAGTAGAGCGCACGCTCGGACTCGATCTTGATGACCGAGGGCTCCTCGGTCGGGTGGTACTGACCGATCTCCTCGAGGACACGACCATCGCGCTTGGTGCGCGAGTCGGCGACGACGATGCGGTAGTAGGGCGCACGGATCTTACCGAGACGCTTCAGACGGATCTTGACAGCCACAATTGCTCCTGTTTGCTTTCGTTGTGGTTGAACTGGAACCGCGGGCGTGGGGGCACACACGGCGAAAGCTCGAGAGAGATCGCTCACAGCTGGATAGAGGGTCGAGCTGCGGCGATTCGACCGTTCATTCTTGCAGATTCCCGGCCGTGATGCGAGCCGACTCGCTACGGCGCGAGGCGCCGCACCGCTTCGAGGGCCTCGGACGTCGCTCGGACCGCGTCCACGCTCCGTGCGTCCCGCGCGCCGCCGACGACGGCGTACGGCACGCCGGCGGCCTGGAGGCCCGCCACGAGTCCGTCAGGCGCGTCGCCCTCGGCGTCGGTCGCGCGCTCCTGCCCGGCGCAGACCACGACGGTGTCCGCCGGGACGCCGACCTCGTCCCCGTGCTCGTCGCGGATCCAGAGCACCCCGGGTTCGATGCGCAGGTACTCCTGCACGCCGCCGAGCATCCGCACCCCGGCGTCCCGCAGCCGGCCGATCGCGACCCAGCGCGAGGTGATGCCGATCCCCTGGCCGAACTTGCCCGAACGCCGGAGCACCGTCACCTGGGACCCCGGTCGGGTGGTGCGCCGTGCCGCGGGGAGGCGCTGCGGCACGTCGCCGACGAGCTCCTCGGACACGTCGAGGTCCCAGCGGGCCGCGAACTCGGCGGCCCGGACGACCTCGTCGGGCGACTCGGTCAGGAACGCCGCGGTGTCCACGCCGATGCCGCCGCCGCCGATGATCGCGACGGTGCCCTCGGGTACGCCGTTCCGCAGGGCCTGCTCGTAGGACAGCACGTGCGGCAGGTCGCTGCCGGGGACGTCGATGCTCCGCGGGACCACCCCGGCCGCGAGCACGACGGCGTCGCTGTCGACGAGGTCCCGAGCCGTGGCCGGGCGTCCGAGGTGGATCGTGGCGCCCCGCTCCGCGAGCTCGGCACGGGCGGACCGCACCGTGGCGGCGTAGTCCTCCTTGCCGGGCACGAGTGCGGCGAGGCCGAACTGGCCGCCGAGCCGGTCGGACGCCTCCCAGACGGTGACGTCGTGGCCCCGGCGGGCGGCGTCCACCGCGGCGGCGAGTCCGGCCGGTCCGCCACCGACGACGTCGACGCGCTTCGGGTCCGCGGTCGGTCGGGCGGGGAAGGCCACTTCGCGGGCGGCACGTGGGTTCACGAGGCACGACACCGGTGCACCGATGATCGAACGGTCGAGGCACGCCTGGTTGCAGCCGATGCAGGTGTTCACCAGGGCGAACCCGCCCGCGAGCGAGCGCGACACGATGGCGGGGTCGGCGAGGAACGGCCGGGCGAGGGCGACGGCGTCGATCAGGCCGTCGCTGAGCACGGCCTCGCCGTCGCGCAGGTCCGTCATCCGGTTCGAGGCGATCACGCGGACGTCCGGGTACGCGGACGAGCGCACCACCGCGGCGATCCGTGCCGCGTACGCCAGCCACGCCCCGTGCGGCACCGAGGCCTGCACGGTCGGGGTGCGGGACTCGTGCCAGCCGATGCCGACCGAGATGCCGTCCAGCCCGAGCGGCAGCAGGTCGTGCACGAGCGCGTCGACCTCGTCGTCGGTCGACGAGCCGGGCATCAGGTCCGCGCCGGACAGCCGGATCGTCACGGCGAGCTCCGGCACCGCGGCGCGCACGGCCCGGACGACCTCGACCGCGAAGCGCCGACGCCGTTCCGCATCGCCGCCCCACTCGTCGTCGCGCAGGTTGGTCAGCGGCGACTGGAACTGGTTGATCAGGTACCCCTCGGACGCCATGATCTCGACACCGTCGAACCCGATCGCGCGCGCTGTGCGGGCCGCGGCGGCGAAGTCCTCGATGGTCCGCTCGACCTCGGCCGACGTCAGCGCGGTCGGCACCACACCGCGGGCGGCCGCCCACGGCAGGGCCGAGGGCGCCACGACGCGCTGCGGGTCGCCGTGCCGGTCGACCATGCCCGACGCGAGCGCGTACCGCCCGGCGTGGAACAGCTGCGCCAGGATGGTCCCGCCCTCGTCGTGCACGGCGTCGACCGCCACCCGGAACCGCTCGTCGGCTCCCCCGACGCCGAACACCGCGAAGTCCGGACCGCCGCGGGCCTCGTCGTTCACCGCGATCCCGCCGGTGATGATGCACGCCGCCCCGCCGGCCGCCCGTTCGCGGTAGAAGGCGGCCATGCCGGCTCCGCCGTCGTCGTGCACCTCGAGCCCGGTGTGCATCGACCCCATCACCACCCGGTTCGCCAGGTGCAGGGGGCCGAGGGTCCAGGGTGACGCGACGGTCCGGAGGGACTCCGGCACGACGGGGGCGGAAGCGACGCTGCTCATGCGCCTATTCTGCGGTGTCCGCGGCCGGAGCGTCGGCCGGCAGCACCGCGTCGCGGAGGGGCGACGTCGTGTCCGACCAGTACGGCGGTGCGATGACCGTCAGCCCGCCGTCGACCGAGAGCACCTGCCCGGTGATGTACCCGGCCTTGTCCGACAGCAGGAAGTCGACGGCGTCGGCCATGTCATCGGCCGTCCCAGGGCGCTGCAGCGGGAGCTTCTCGAGGACGGTGTCCATCGGCGCCTGCCCGGGGACCTTCGTGTAGAAGTACTCGAGCGAGTCGGTGTCGATGAGACCGCCGTTCACCGCGTTGACCGTGATCTGACGCGGACCGAACTCCACCGCCATGTACTTCATGTACGCCTCGCTCATCGCCTTCGCGGCACCGAGTGCGGCGTAGGTCGGGAATGCCCGGAGTGATCCGTACGAGGTCACGACGACGATGCGGCCACCCCGGTCCATGAGTTCCGCGGCGCGCTGGGCGCCGAGCACGAACGAGCGGGCGTTCGTGGCGTAGCTGCGGTCGAGGTGGTGCAGCTTGAGGTCGGCGACGGGCTTGAACGCGCTGGCGGCGGCGTTCGCCACGAACATGTCGAGGCGTCCGTAGGTGTCGCGCACCAGGTCGAACAGGGCGTCGATCGACTCCGGCTGCTCGATGTCGACCTGCGCCGTGATGCCGTCGCCGCCGGCCGCCCTGACGTCGGCGAGGGACTCCTCGGCCAGGTCGGCGTTGCCCTTGTACGTCACCACGACGGTGACGCCGCGCTGGCCGAGCTTCTGCGCGAGCAGGCGGCCGATGCCGCGCGAAGCGCCGGTGATCAGTGCGATGGGCGAGCTGAGCGCGATGGGTGCGTTGGTGCTGTCGGTCACTGCGGTCCTTTGCGTGCGTGGGGACGGACGGGAGGCGCGGGGCGGGCCCGCCACGGGCCTCCAGTCCGGTGGTTGGGTGCGGTCTAGAACCCGGCCTGGCCGGTCACGACGGCGCGGCCGACGATCAGCTTCTGGATCTCGTTGGTGCCCTCTTCGAAGCGCTGCGCGCGTGCGTCGCGGTAGACGCGCTCGATGGCGTTGCGCTTCCAGTAGCCCTGCCCGCCGTGCACCTGCAGGGCCTTGTCGGTGACGCGCGCGAGCATGTCGACGGCGACCATCTTCGAGGCGCTGGACAGGGTGCCGGCGTCGGGACGGTCGTCCTCGTAGGCGCGAGCGGCCTCAAGCACCAGGGCGCGGGCGGCGGCGATGTCGGCGTAGTTCTCGGCCAGGTAGAACTGGATCGCCTGGCGGCTGGAGAGCCGCTTGCCGAAGGTCTCGCGCTTGTTGGCGTACTCGACGGCGAGCTCGTTCGCCCGCTCGGCGAGCCCGACGGCGCTCATCGCGACGGACACCCGGCTCGGCAACAGGAAGCCGCCGAGCGCGACCTCGAGACCCTGGCCCTCGGCGCCGAGCAGTGCACTCGCCGGCACGGGCACGTCGGTGAAGCGCAGGATCGCGTGGTCGGTGCCGCGGATGCCCATGGTGTCGGAGTCGTCGATCACCTCGGCACCCGGCAGCCCGTTGTTCGGCATGAGGAACGCGACCGTGCCGTCCTGGCCGCTCGTCCCCTCGAGGCGGGCGGCGATGAGCCAGTAGTCGGCCTTGACGCCGAAGGTGATGAGGTGCTTCTCGCCGTTCATCACGTAGGTGTCGCCCTCGCGCCGGACGGTCGTGCGGATGTCCGCTCCGGTGCCCGCGGTGGCCTCGGTCAGGGTGAACGCGACGAGCATGTCACCGGCGACGGACGGCTTGACGACCTGCTCGATCTGCTCCGGCGTCGCGTAGGGAGCCATCGCACGCCAGGTGCCGTTGATGACGTGCACGAGCATGCGGATGGAGGCGTGCGAGCGGGAGACGACCTCCATGATCTCGAGGTAGCGCGAGAAGGGGATCGCCCGTCCGCCGAGCTCCGTCGGGGCGGCGAGGCTGAGCCACCCGTTGTCCTTGAGCTCCTGGAACAGCTCGGGGGCGACCCGGCCCGTGCGCTCGATCTCGTCCGCCCACTCCTCGCCGGGGCCGCGCACCCACTCGGTGACCTCGGCCTTGAGCTGCTGGAAGGCGGCTTCGTCGAAGCCCGTGCTCGTCTGCTCGACGATCGTCATCGTGTCTCGTTCTCCTTCGTCGCGACGAGTGCGGCCGCCTGCTCGCGCAGGATGTTCTTCTGGACCTTGCCGACCGCGTTGCGCGGCAGCTCGGTGGTGTACTCGAGTCGCTCCGGCCAGTAGTACTTGCTCACGCCGGCCGTGTCGAGGTACTGCTGCATCCCGGCGAAGTCGAGCGGCTCCTCCGCGCGGGCGTTCACGACCCAGGCGCAGGCACGCTCACCAAGCCGCTCGTCCGGCATCGCGACGATCGCGACGTCCGTGACCAGCGGGTGCTGGTACAGCAGGTTCTCGATCTCGACGACGGGGATCTTCTCGCCGCCGCGGTTGATCACGTCCTTCACGCGCCCGGTGATCGACAGGAAGCCCTTCTCGTCGACCTTCGCCAGGTCGCCGGTCCGGTACCAGCCGTCCGCGGTGAACACGTCGTCGGTCAGGTCCGGGCGGTCGAGGTAGCCCGCGAACATCGTCGGCGAGTGCAGCTCGAAGTTGCCCTCGGTCCCGGCAGGCAGCTCGATCCCCGCGTCGTCGACGATGCGGATCGCAATGCCCGGCAGCGCCCGGCCGTCGTGACCGTACGCGTCGGCGGGGTCGTCGCTCGGGCTGGACAGGGCTCCGAGACACGTCTCGCTCGTCCCGAAGGCGCCGAGGATGGCGCTGCCGAGCACCGTGCTCGCTCGCTGGGCCAGTGCGCGGGGCACCGCGGCGCCCGTCGGCACGAAGATCCGGAGCGACTCGGGCTGCGGAGCACCGGACTCGACCAGGTCGACGAGGTCGGTCAGGAACGGCGTCGCGCACTGCACGAAGGACGCCCGTGCGACGCCGAACGCCTGCTCGAGTGCGACGCGGCCGTCCCACACCGGCTGGATGACCTGCGGGGCACCGAGCCGGAACGCCAGCAGCATGCCGTACAGGAACCCGGTCTGGTGGGCGAGCGGCGACGGGATGTAGATGCGGTCGGCGCTGGTCAGCCCGGACTGCGCCACGTGCATGGCGGTCGCGAGCCCGAGCGTGCGGTGCGGGTGCTGCACGCCCTTCGGCTCCCCCGTGGTGCCGGAGGTGAAGAGCAGCTGGCACACGTCGTCCGGGCCGGGAGCGTGCGACGCGATCTCGTCGACGTCGACGTGCACCGCGGCGAGGGCGTTCTCGAAGTAGCGCCAGTGCCAGTCGCTCGCCACGACCCGTTCCAGGGCGTCGGCGGGCAGCGGCGGCTGGTTCGTCGGGGTGTCCCCCTGCCCGCGGGCCTCGGCGCGGAGCACGATGACGTGCTCGAGCGACAGGCGGCGGTCCTGCGCGGCGGCCTCGTCGATGACGTCGAGGAGTTCGAGCGCTGGACGGCGCTTCCGGAACACGTTCGGCAGGAAGACCACACGGGCCTTCGAACGCGCCAGCGTCATCGTGGTCTCGCGGGGACCGAACACCGGCATGATCGGGGTCGCGACGGCGCCGATCTGGACCGCACCGAGGGTGATCGACACGAACTCGCGCCAGTTCGGCAGCTGCATCGCGACGGATTCACCCGTGCGCACGCCGAGTTCGAGCAGCAGGGCGGAGACCCGGTCGGCCTCGTCCTGCAGCTCCTTCCACGTGGTGTTCGCGGGGCTCGCACCGCCGACCTCGATCACGGCCAGGCCGTCGGGGTCGGTCTGGGACAGGGCACGGACCCGCTCGCTCAGGACGAGGGGGTCGGCGTCGACGCCGGCGAGCTCGGGCACGGCGGCGGCGGGCTGCGGGGCGGCGGGCTGCGGGGTGGCGGGCTGTGCGGCGGGCTGCGCGACCGGCTGGTCGGCGGGCTCGGGTGCCGCCGACGTCTCGAGGTCCTCGGCTGCCGCGCTGACCGGGGGCGTGCCCAGGTGCGTGCGGACCCCTTCGGCCTCGGCGGCGTCGATCCGGTCGTCCCGCGCCACCTGGGCTGCGAGCCGGTCGCCGACGGACATGTCGAGCCCGACGGAGTTCATCGCCTCGAGGAACGTCGGGTAGGAGATCCGGTAGGCACGCGGGTAGGTCAGGCCGGACACCCCGTCGGCACCCGACGCCGCGACCGCGAGCGACATCAGCACGCGGTGGTCGTTGAACGAGGACATCGGCGCACCGTGCAACCCGGCCGCACCGACACCGGTGACCCGTAGCTCGTCCGCGCCCTGCTCGGCACGGCCGCCCATCCGGTTCAGCTGGAGCATCGCCGCCACGCGGTCGGACTCCTTCAGCCGGATGTGCGCCACGTTCCACAGTCGGCTCGTGCCCTCGGCGAAGGTGACCATCGTCGACAGCACGGGCAGCAGGTCCGGGATCGGACGGCAGTCGACGTCGAGCGGCCGGAGCGGGGACCCGTCGTGCTCGATCCGGAGGAAGCCGGTCTCCTCGTCGATCCGCATCGGGACGCCCATCGCGGTCGCGAGGTCCAGGAACTCGCTCTCCGGGTGGTCGGTCTCGGCCGTCGTCGTGGCCGTCATGCCGCGCAGGAGCACGTTCGACTCGCGGGTGCCGGCCGCCGCGATGCCGAACGCTGCAGAGCCGATGTCCGGTGGGATGACGTAGTCGTGCGGGGTGGCCTGCTGGCCCGCCGGGATCCGGTACTCGAGCCAGTCGTCGGAGACCTCGACCGTCAGGCCGAACTGCCGCATCATCCGTACGGTGAGCTCGACGTAGGGCTGCTCGTTGAGCCGCCCGCCGGTGATGTGGATCCGGGTCTCGTGCTCGGCGAACGGTGCCACCAGCAGCAGCCCGGACACCCACTGCGACAGGGTGCCGGCGATCGTCACGTCACCGCCGCGCGGACGCTTCGGCTGCACGGTGACGGGCGGGCAGTCGTTCGTTGCCTCGAGCTCCACCCCCATCTGCGTCAGCGAGGTGAGCAGCGCCTTGATCGGGCGGCGCTGGAAGTACTTCATGCCCGACAGGGTCATCGGGCGGTCGGCCAGCGAGGCGAGCCCGGTCATGAAGTAGAGCGTGGTGCCCGAGGACCCCATGTTGAGCAGTCCGTCGACACCGCGCGAGCCGTGGTCCACGACGTCGGTCGCCTGGTACCGGCCGCCCAGCCCGGTCACGTGGTACGCGTTCCCGCGACGCTTGACGTCGACGCCGAGGGCGCGGAGCGTGCCCACGGTCCACTCCACCTGTCGCGTCGCGCTCACCCCGGAGACGACACTCGTCCCCTTCGCGAGCGACGCGAGCACCAGCGCGCGGTGCGCGTGGTACTTCGAGACCGGGATGTCGAGTTCTCCGACGAGCGGGACGTTCGTCCCGCGCACCACCAACTGCATGCGTACCTCTTCCCTGTAGGAACATTTCAACGGTACGCCCACAGTGGAACTAGTTGCAGGACGATCCGCACGATCGGGACAACGCTTCGTTGTGCGTGTCCGACAAGGACCCGGGCAGGATGGACGGCATGGACATCCGCTTCACCGAGTCCCGCCCGTCGACCATCGGCGTCGAGTGGGAACTCCCCCTGGTCGACCGGTCGACCGGCGACCTCGCTCCCCGCGCCCCCGCCGTCATCGCCGCCGTGCACGAGCGGCTCGGCGACCACGACCGCGTCACCGAGGAGCTGCTGACCAACACGGTCGAGGTCGTCTCGAGCGTCCACGATCGCGTGGGGGCTGCGACGAGCGAGCTGTCCGGCATCATCGGCGAGGTCATCGACGCCGCCGAACCGCTCGACGCCCAGGTGATGTGCTCGGGCACGCACCCGTTCGCGGTGTGGGACCAGCAGGAGATCACCCCGGACAGCGAGCACTACACGACCCTGATCGACCGCACCCGCTGGTGGGGACGCCAGATGCTCATCTGGGGCGTGCACGTGCACGTCGGCATCGACGACCGCGACAAGGCGGTCCCGATCATGAACGCGATGCTCGCCTACGTCCCGCACCTGCAGGCGTTCACCGCGTCGAGCCCGTTCTGGGGCGGGACCGACACCGGGTACGCCTCGAACCGCGCCCTCATGTTCCAGCAGCTCCCGACCGGCGGGCTCCCGCCGCAGCTCGGCGCCTGGGCGAACTTCGAAGAGGTCGTCGGCGACCTCACACACACCGGCGTCATCGACGGCGTGAAGGACCTGCGCTGGGACATCCGTCCGTCGCCGGGCTGGGGCACCCTCGAGAACCGGGTCTCCGACGGCATCTCGACCCTGCACGAGGTCGGCGCCGTCACCGCGCTCGTGCAGTGCCTGGTCACCGCCTGCTCGGACCGGCTCGACGCCGGCGAGACCCTGCCCACCATGCAGCCGTGGTTCATCCGCGAGAACAAGTGGCGCGCGGCCCGCTACGGCATGGAGGCCGAGATCATCACGAACGTCGCCGGCGACGAGCGGCTCGTGACCGACGAGGTGCACGACCTGGTGCAGCGGCTCGACCCGATCGCCGAACGGCTCGGCTGCCTCGACGAGCTGCACCACCTCGACACGATGATCGAGCGCGGCGCCTCGTACCAGCGGCAGCTGCAGGTCGCGCAGGAGAACGGCGGCGACCTGCGCGCCGTGGTCCGCCACCTGGTGACCGAGTTCCGCGAAGCGCTCTAGCCGCGACCGGCCCGCCCCCGAATCGGGCGTACCTGGTCGAATCGGGCGTACCTGGTCGCTTCTTTCGACCAGGTACGCCCGATTCCACTTTCCATCGCGCGTGCGATGGGAAGGAACGTCGCGACGCCGCCCCGCGCGTCCAGTCCGCGCCCACCCACCTGATCGATCCGGGGATACCTGGTCGAATCGGGCGTACCTGGTCGTTTCTTTCGACCAGGTACGCCCGATTCCACTTTCCATCGCGCGTGCGATGGGAAGGAACGTCGCGACGGGACCGGACGACGGACGGGAGGCCCGGTGCCAGCTGGCACCGGGCCTCCCGTCCGTCAGGTGGTCGCGACTAGCGACCCAGGAACTTCTGCAGGCTCGCGAGCTCTTCCTCGGTCGGTGCCTTGCCGCCCTTGGCGCCACCGAGGCCGAGGCCGGACCCCTGCGGGGCCTGCTGCGGCGCAGCCGCCGCGCCGGCCGCGAGGGCCGCGCGCTTGGCGGGGTTGCCCACCTTCGACTTCTTCTTGCCGCCCTGCTGCTGCTTCTTGCCGCCGTGCATGCCCGGGATCGGACCCATGCCCGGCATCTGCGGCACGCCACCGCGGGCGACGGTCTTCATCATCTTGGCGGCCTGCTCGAAGCGGTTGACCAGCGCGTTGACCTCGGTGACCGTCGATCCGGCACCGCGGGCGATGCGCAGACGGCGCGAACCGTTCAGGAGCTTCGGGAGCTCGCGCTCCTGGGGCGTCATCGACTGGATGATCGCCTCGGTGCGGACGATCTCGCGCTCGTCGAAGTTGTCGAGCGCCTCGCGCATGCCCTTCGCTCCCGGGAGCATGCCGAGCATGCCCTTGATGGAGCCGGCCTTGCGGAGCTGCTGCATCTGCTGCAGGAAGTCGTTCAGCGTGAAGTTGTCGGTCGCGATCTTGTCCGCGACCTTGCGCGCCTCTTCCTCGTCGAAGGCGCCCTGCGCCTGCTCGATGAGGGACAGGATGTCGCCGAGGTCGAGGATGCGGCTCGCCATGCGGTCCGGGTGGAACGGCTCGAAGTCGTCGAGCGACTCACCCGTCGACGCGAACATGATCGGCCGGCCGGTCACGCTGGCCACCGACAGGGCTGCACCACCGCGGGCGTCACCGTCGAGCTTGGAGAGCACGACACCGGTGAAGTCGACGCCTTCCTGGAACGCACGCGCCGTGTTGACGGCGTCCTGACCGATCATCGCGTCGATGACGAACAGGACCTCGTCGGGGTCCACGGCCTTGCGGATGTTCGCGGCCTGCTTCATCAGCTCGGCATCGACACCGAGTCGACCGGCGGTGTCGACGATGACGGTGTCGTACTGCTGGTCGATCGCGGCCTTGATGGCGTTCTTGGCGACCTTGACCGGGTCGCCGACACCGTTGCCGGGCTCGGGTGCGAAGACGTGCACGCCGGCCTGCTCGCCGACGACCTGCAGCTGCTGCACGGCGTTCGGACGCTGGAGGTCCGCCGCGACGAGCATCGGGGTGTGGCCGTCCTTCTTGAGCCACTTGCCGAGCTTGCCCGCGAGGGTGGTCTTACCGGCACCCTGCAGACCCGCGAGCATGATGACCGTCGGCGGCTTCTTCGCGAACTCGAGCCGTCGCTGCTGCCCGCCCAGGATGCCGACGAGTTCCTCGTTGACGATCTGGACGACCTGCTGCGCCGGGTTGAGCGCGCGGTTGACCTCGTCGGAGAGGGCACGCTCGCGCACCGATGCGGTGAACGCCTTGACGACCTCGAGCGCGACGTCGGCGTCGAGGAGCGCCCGCCGGATCTCGCGGACGGTGCCGTCGACGTCGGACGGAGTCAGCCGACCCTTGCTCCGCAGATTGCGGAAGGTCTCGGTCAGCCGATCGGAGAGTGAACCGAATTGCGCCATGATCCGTCGATTCTACAAGGCTCCCGCCGACGGCACCGGCCCGTTCACCGCAGGAGGACACCCTCGGTCAGCTCGAGCGGTGCCCCGAGCCCCACGTCGATGACCACCGGCGCGCTCGACGGGCTCCGGTCCCCGGTCGGGAACCAGCGTCGGTCGGGCGACACCAGGATCACGAGACCGTCCACGTCGCCGACCGCCGCGAAGGACTCCCCCGGCGGGTTGGCGTACGGCTCGACACCGGCGCGTCGCAGGGCCTCGACAGCGCCGAGGACGTCAGGGACGGGGACGCCGACCTCGCTGACGGAGACGAGCGGGACGACGGTGCCGGTGCCGGTGCCGGAACCGTCGCCGGCGCGCCGGGCGCCCGACTCCAGGTCCCGCCGCTCGATGAGCTCGAGGAGCTGCTGGTCGGGCCCCTCGAAGTAGACCGACCGCGAGTTCCAGTTCGGCGGCCCCTCGAACTCGTCCTGGTCGTCCGTACCGAGCACCGTCGTCAGTCCGGCGATCCAGGCCTTGGCCGCGTCGAACGTCCCCGTGGGGATCGTGATCGCCAGGTGCAGGGCTCCGGTCATCTCGGGCAGTTCGCGGAACACGAGGAGCGACGACCCCACCACGACGCGCACCGTGGCGTCGACGACCTCGACCGGACACCCCAGTCGTTCGTAGAACCGGGCGGTGTCGGCGAGCGATCGGGTGGCGAGCTGTACCTGTCGGATGTCCATGTCCTCATCGGACCATCTCAACCATTGTTGAGGTCAAGCACCCGGTTGTTGGACGCCGTCCAGAAACTGTCGTACGCTCGCCGCATGCCGGAACTCGAGATCGTCCGCCACCACGGCCTGCTCGACTACGCGGACGGCCTCGCCCTGCAGCGGGACCTGCACGCCGACGTCGTCGCCGGCCGCTCCTCCGGGGCCCTCGTCCTCTGCGAGCACCCGTCCGTGTACACCGCCGGACGCCGCACCGAACCGTCCGACCTGCCGACGAACGGCGCCCCGGTCGTCGACACCGACCGTGGCGGACGCATCACCTGGCACGGGCCGGGGCAACTGGTCGCCTACCCGATCGTCAGGCTCGCCGAACCCCTCGACGTCGTCGCCTGGGTGCGCGACCTGGAGCAGGTCGTCATCGACGCCGCGGCCGCAGTCGGGGTGCACGCCGAACGGGTCGCGGGTCGCAGCGGCGCCTGGGTGCCGGGCACGGACGGCACCCCCGCCGCCAAGGTCGGCGCCATCGGCCTGCACGTCGCCGAGGGCGTGACGAGCCACGGCATCGCGATCAACTGCGACAACGCCCTCGACGCCTACGCCGCGATCGTCCCGTGCGGCATCGCGGACGCCGGGGTCACGACGCTGAGCGCCGCCGCGGCGCACGTGGGGCGTGCCCACGTGACCGTCGAGGACCTCGCGCCCCTCGTCGCAGGGCGTGTCCAGCAGGCCGTCGACGGCATGCACAGCGGCCACCGGATCAGCACGACGACCCCCAGCACCAGCACGAGCACCAGCACGAGCACCAGCACCGCGCCCGCCCGCCCGACAGGAGACCCTCGTATGACCCTCGCCCCCGAAGGCCGCCGCATGCTCCGGGTCGAGGCCCGGAACGCCGAGACCCCGATCGAGACGAAGCCCGCGTGGATCAAGACCCGAGCCACGCAGGGCCCGGAGTTCCGCGAGCTGTCGAGCCTGGTGCGCGACAAGCAGCTGCACACCGTCTGCCAGGAGGCCGGCTGCCCGAACATCTTCGAGTGCTGGGAAGACCGCGAGGCCACCTTCCTGATCGGCGGCTCGCAGTGCACCCGTCGCTGCGACTTCTGCCAGATCGACACCGGCAAGCCGGAACCGCTCGACCGCGACGAGCCCCGCCGGGTCGCGGACTCCGTGGCGGAGATGGGGCTGCGGTACGCGACCGTGACCGGCGTCGCCCGCGACGACCTGCCCGACGGCGGCTCCTGGCTCTACGCCGAGACCATCCGGGCGATCCACGAACACTCCCCCGGCACCGGCGTCGAGATCCTGGTGCCGGACTTCAACGGGCGACCGGACCAGCTCGGCCCGGTGTTCGACGCCCGCCCCGAGGTCTTCGCCCACAACGTCGAGACCGTCCCGCGGATCTTCAAGCGGATCCGGCCGGCGTTCACGTTCGAACGCTCCCTCGACGTCATCACCCAGGGCCGCGACGCCGGACTGGTCACGAAGTCGAACCTGATCCTCGGCATGGGCGAAGAGCGCATCGAGATCGAGGACGCCCTGCAGCGCCTGTTCGACGCGGGCACGGACATCATCACGCTGACGCAGTACCTCCGCCCGTCGCCCCGGCACCTGCCGGTCGCGCGCTGGGTCAAGCCGGAGGAGTTCGTCGAGCTCCGCCAGGTCGCCGAGCAGATGGGCTTCGCCGGAGTGCTGGCCGGACCGCTGGTCCGGTCGTCGTACCGGGCGGGCCGGCTCTGGGCGCGTGCGACGGTGGCCCGCGGCGGCTCGGTTCCCGAGCACCTGGCCCACCTGCTCGACGCGACCCCTGGTCGCCAGGCCGTCTGACGCTCCGGATGACACCCGGACAGACGGGAGGCGCGGTGCCAGCTGGCACCGCGCCTCCTGTCCGTCAGGTGGTGACGACTACTTCGCGTCGGCCTCGACCGACTCCTTCGGCTGGCCGGTCGGGGTGAGCCCGCGCTCCTGGCGGCGCTTCGAGACCACCAGCGACGCGGTCGTGGCGACCGCGATCGTCAGCGCGATGAAGCCCAGCGAGAACCAGATCGGGATCTCCGGCGCCCACTCGATGTGCTCGCCGCCGTTGATGAAGGGCAGCTCGTTGACGTGCATGGCGTGGAAGACGAGCTTCACACCGATGAACGCCAGGATGACGGCCAGGCCCTGACCCAGGTAGATGAGGCGCTCGAGCAGCCCGGCGATCAGGAAGTACAGCTGCCGGAGGCCGAGCAGCGAGAACGCGTTCGCCGTGAACACGATGAAGGCGTCCTGCGTCAGCCCGAAGATCGCGGGGATCGAGTCGAGCGCGAAGAGCACGTCGGTCAGGCCGATGGCGACCATGACGAGCAGCATCGGGGTGAACAGCCGCTTGCCGTCGACGCGGGTGGTCAGACGGTCGCCGTCGTAGTGGTCCGAGGTCGGGATGATGCGCTTGAGGATCCGGATGAGCCGGGATTCACCCTCGCTGCCGTGGTCGTTGCCGCTGCGGGCCTGCGACCAGGCGAGCCAGAACAGCAGCGCACCGAACAGGTAGAAGACCCACGAGAAGTTCTCGATGATCGTGACGCCGAGGGCGATGAAGACACCGCGGGCGACGAGCGCGATCGCGACGCCGACCAGCAGGACCTTCTGCTGGAACTCCTTCGGCACGGCGAAGCTCGACATGATGATGAGGAAGACGAAGAGGTTGTCGACCGACAACGCCTTCTCGGTCAGCCAGCCGGCGAAGTACTCGCCACCGGCCTGCCCGCCGCCGAACACCAGGATCCCGATGCCGAACAGGATCGCCAGCCCGATGTAGAAGGCCGACCAGAACGCGGATTCGCGGATGTGCGGCACGTGCGGCGTGCGGACGTGCGAGTAGAAGTCGAACACCAGCAGCGCGAGGATGCCGGCGATCGTGATGAGCCAGACGAAGAGTGGGACGTCCACGGTTTCCTTCAGGTAGGGCGCGCCGCTGATGTGTGGGTACGCCGAGGCCTGAAGGTCTCTTCCGTCGTCCCGCACCGGAACCGGTGCCGCACGACCGGCGCCCCGGGGCCGGATCGTTCCGGACCGTACTGACGGGGTCACCGAGAGGGAATACTCCCCTTCGTGATCCCGAGCATACCGGGCACAGCGGACATGTGCCGCGCTCTAAGCTGGGAGCATGGCGAGTTCTTGGTCACTGTCCACACGGCTGCGCGGCCTCTTCCAGCGCAAGACGATCGACGAGACCACGTGGGAGGACCTCGAGACCGCCCTCATCGGCGCCGACTTCGGGCCCGACATCTCCGAGGAGATCATCGAGGACCTGCACGCCCGCGTCGACCGGTACGGCACGACCGACCCCGCCGACCTGCAGCGCATGCTCCGCGAGGTCCTGGAGGAACGGCTCTCGAAGCTCGACACCACCCTGAAGCTCAGCGCGCGGCCCGCCGTGGTGCTCGTCGTCGGGGTGAACGGCGTCGGCAAGACCACGACGATCGGCAAGTTCGCCAAGTTCCTGAAGACGTACGACCGCACGGTGCTCGTCGGCGCGGCGGACACGTTCCGCGCCGCGGCGGTCGAGCAGGTCGCCACCTGGGCCCAGCGCGCCGGCGTCGACGTCGTCCGTCCGTCGCAGCCCGGGCAGGACCCGGCGTCGGTGGCGTACCAGACCGTCGAGAAGGCGATCCGCGACCAGACCGAGATCGTCGTCATCGACACCGCCGGGCGCCTGCACACCAAGGCCGGCCTGATGGACGAGCTCACCAAGATCAAGCGCGTGGTCGAGAAGCAGACCGAGATCAGCGAGGTCCTGCTCGTCCTCGACGCGACGACGGGCCAGAACGGCCTCGCCCAGGCCCAGGCCTTCATCGAGGGCGCCGGCGTGACCGGCCTCGTCATCACGAAGCTCGACGGCTCGGCCAAGGCCGGCTTCGTGCTCAGCGTGCAGGAGAAGACCGGCATCCCGATCAAGCTCATCGGGCAGGGCGAGGGCATCAACGACCTGACCGGCTTCACGCCGCACGTGTTCGTGCAGAACCTCGTCGGCTGAGCGAAGGCGGCCCCGTCGGCTGAGCGAAGGCGGCCCCGTCGGCTGAGCGAACGCGTCGGCACGCCGAGGAGTAGCGTCCCTGACGGTCCGGGCATCTGCTCGGTCTCGTTCCAGGGATAGGAGACCCTCATGCCCGCACTGCTGATCATCGCGATCATCGTCGGCCTCGTCCTGCTCTTCAGCGGCATCTTCGTCGGTGCGCTGAAGCTCCTGCTCTGGGTGGGCATCGTGCTCATCCTGCTCGGGATCATCGGCTGGCTGCTCCGGACGATCCGCGGTCGCGCGTAGCGACCCGGCGTCCCGTCCGGACGCACCTGACAGAACGGGAGGCGCGGTGCCAGCTGGCACCGCGCCTCCCGTCTGTCGTGGTCGCGACCAGGGCGCCTAGGCGACCGCGTCCGCCGGCTCGCGCTTCTGCACCCGCTGGCCGACGACGGCCGAGACGCCGTCCTGCCGCATCGACACCCCGTACAGGGCGTCGGCGATCTCCATCGTGCGCTTCTGGTGCGTGATGACGATGAGCTGGGACGACTCGCGGAGCCGCTCGAACACGGTCAGCAGGCGGCCGAGGTTGGCGTCGTCGAGTGCCGCCTCGACCTCGTCCATGATGTAGAACGGCGACGGCCGAGCGGTGAAGATCGCGACGAGGAGCGCCACCGCCGCCAAGGACCGCTCGCCGCCGGACAGCAGGGTCAGGCGGTCGATCTTCTTGCCGGCGGGCTTCACCTGCACGTCGATCCCGGTGCCGAGCAGGTCGGTCGGGTCGGTCAGGTTGATCGACCCCGAGCCGCCCGGGAACAGGATCGGGAAGATGACGTCGAACGCTTCCTTCGTGTCGTTGAACGCGGACTCGAAGATCGTCTGCATCTTCGTGTCGAGTTCGTCGATGATCGTCAGCAGGTCCGTCCGGGTCTTCTGCAGGTCCTCGAGCTGCTCGGCGAGGAACGCGTGCCGCTGCTCGAGCGCCTGGAACTCCTCGAGCGCGAGCGGGTTCACCTTGCCGAGCTGTCCGAGGTCGCGCTCGGCGGCCTTGAGTCGGCGCTCCTGCTCGGCACGGACGTAGGGCACGGTCTCGACGTCGGCGGGGTCGACCTCGTCGGTGGTGTCGAACTCGGGCAGCGCGGGGCCGCCGGGCAGCGTGGACTCGGCGTCGACGAGGGCCACGTCGTCGGTTTCGGGGCTCGCGTCTGCCGCAGCTTCATCCGGCTCGGTCACGCCCGCGGCCTCGGCGGCCGCAGCCGCCGCCGCGCGCTCCGCCTCACGGTGCTTCCGCGCGCGCACCCGGGGGTCCACGAGCACGTCGACCGGCACCGGCACGTCCGGCCCGTACTCGGCCACGAGCACCGCCTCGGTCAGTCCGAGCTCGCTCTGCGCCCGGTCGAGCACACCGGACACGTGCAGCTTCTTCTCGTAGATCTCCATCTCGAGCGAGTGCACGCCGTCGGTGATGGTCTGCAGGCGGTCCCGCAGCTCGCGCTCCTCGTTGCGGATCGTCTGCAGCTCGGTGTTGCGCTTCGACCGCTCGGCCTCTTCCGTCGCCAGCTGGACCCGGGCCTCGGCGAGTGAACGGTCGACCGCGCCGAGCACACCGGGCAGGTCGGCGAGCACCGCCTCGGCGGTGCGGATCTGGCCTCGGCGGATGACCGCGAGCCGTGCGGCCTCCTCGGCGGCGGCGCGCTCGGCCTCGAGCTGGCGTTCGAGCTGGTCGGCACGGTGCCGTTCGGCGCGCACCCGCTCACGCACGGTCTCGACCTGGATCCGCTGCTCGACCTCGGCGGCGCGTGCGGCCTCGAGCGCGTCCTGCAGCGCGGGACGCTCGGAGGCGTCGACCACGGGACGCTCCTGCTCGGTGAAGACACGGTGCGCCGACTCGGCCTCGGCCAGCACCGCCTCGGCGGTCTCGACGGCGCCGTCGGTCTCGGCCAGCGCGGCACGCAGCCGTTCGACCTCGGCCACGGCGTTCTCCGCCTTCGCCCGCGTCGACGCGCTCGTGCGGTCGTACTCGGCCTTCGCCCGCGTGTACGCGCGAGACGCTGCGTCGGCCTCGTCCGCGCGGCGACGTGCGTCCTCGACTGCGCTGCGCGCGGCCTGGAGGCCCGTGGCAGCGTCCTCCGCGTCCGTCGCGATCGCGTCGCGCCGGGTCACGGCGTCGTCGCGCTCGGCGACGAGCTCGATGCGCGAGGTCACGCGCTCCCCGCCGCCGGTCACGCGGACCGCACGGACGAGGTCACCGGACCGGGTGACCACCGTGGCGTGCGGGGCGGCCGTGAGCACCGCCTCCAGGTCGAGGTCGTCCGTGTCGGCGACCAGCGTGTCGCGCAGGATCGACGCGAGCGCCGGTGGGCCCTGCACCAGGTCGGTGGCGCGTCGGACGCCGGCCGGCGACGTGTCGGGCAGGGCCGTGGTGACGGCCGCGGCGTCGGCGACCACGACGTCGATCCGGCCGAGGTCGGCGGCGCGGGCGTGGTCGACGGCGTCGAGCGCCGTCCCACGGTCGTCGGCCAGGACGGCGTCGGCGAGGCCCTCGAGCGCCGTGGCGATGGCGGCTTCGAACCCGGGCGTCACCGTCAGGCTGTCGGCCAGGCGTCCGACGATGCCCGCCCGGCCGGCGTCGATCAGGGCCTGCGACCCGTCGCGGACCTCGATCGACATGCCGAGCGCCGTGACCCGGGCGTCGAGGGCGTCCCGCTCGCGCTCGAGGGCGTGCAGCCGGTCGCGCTGTTCGTCCCGCGCGGCCTGCGTCCGTTCCAGTTCGGCGCGCGCCTGGTCGAGCGTCTGCGCCAGTGCGGACTCGTCGACGCCATCCGAGGGGTCGACGCCGAGTTCGGCGAGGGCCGCCGCAGCACGCTCGGCACGCTCCCCCGCCTCGGCCAGTGCCCGTTCCCGCCGCTCGCGGTCGGCGACGGCGGACCCACGCTTCGAGCGGGCGACGTCGACCGCGCTCGAGAGCCGCTGCGCCTCGAGGTCGTGCTGCGAGACGCGGGCGGCCTGCGCGGCGATCTGCTCGTCGAGGGCGTCGAGCGCGGCCCGGGCGTCCTGCACGGCACGGGCGGTCGTCGCCGAGCTGCCCTGCATGGCGTCGGCACGGGCGGCGAGGCGGTCGGCCTCGGCCCGGACCCCGGCGACCCGCTCCGGCGTCACCGTCGGACCCTGCTGCGGGGCGTCGGCCTGCTGCGCGAGGAACATCAGGCGCTGGTTCGCCAGGCTCGACAGGCCGCGGAGGCGCTCCTGCACGCTCTCGAGCCGGTGCACGACGGTGCGGGCGCGGTCGACGTCGTCCCCGACCATGCTCTGCTCGACGTGCTGCTGGCGCACCCGCGTCTGGTCGAGCCGCTCGGTCAGGACGATGCGCTCGGACTTCCGGCCGGCCTCGACCTCCTGGTGGTCGTGCAGCTCGCGGCGCAGGCGCACCACGTCGTCGGCGAGGAGGCGGGCCTTGGCGTCGCGGAACACCGCGGCGACGGACTGCGCCTTGCGGGCGACCTCGGCCTGGCGTCCGAGGGGCTTCAGCTGCCGCCGGATCTCGCCGGCGAGGTCGGACAGGCGGGTCAGGTTCGTCTGCATCGCGTCGAGCTTGCGGAGGGTCTTCTCCTTGCGACGGCGGTGCTTCAGGATCCCCGCGGCCTCCTCGATGAAGCCACGGCGGTCCTCCGGGGTGGCGTGCAGCACCTTGTCGAGCTGCCCCTGCCCGACGATCACGTGCATCTCACGACCGAGGCCGGTGTCGCTCAGCAGCTCCTGCACGTCGAGCAGCCGGCAGTTCTCGCCGTTGATGGCGTACTCGCTGCCACCGTTGCGGAACAGCGTGCGCGCGATCGTCACCTCGGAGTACTCGATCGGCAGCAGGCCGTCGCTGTTGTCGATGGTCAGCAGCACCTGGGCGCGACCGAGCGGACCGCGGGTCGAGGTGCCGGCGAAGATGACGTCCTCCATCTTGCCGCCGCGCAGGGTCTTCGCGCCCTGCTCCCCCATCACCCAGGCCAGGGCGTCCACCACGTTCGACTTGCCGGAGCCGTTCGGGCCGACGATGCACGTCACGCCCGGCTCGAACGCGAACGTCGTCGGCTGCGCGAAGGACTTGAACCCCTTGATGGTCAGGCTCTTCAAGTACATGCGGTCTCCGGATGCTCTGGTTGGCGTCAGGCTAACGCGTGCGGGCGCGGGGACGTGGTTGGCACACGGGGCAGATGTGGCTCGACCGGTTCATGAAGGCCTCGCGCACGATCGTCGTGCCGCAGAGTGGACACGGCTTCCCCTGCTGGCCGTAGACGTTCAGGCGCTGCGAGAAGTACCCGGACTGCCCGTTGACGTTGACGTACTGGGCGTCGAAGCTCGTGCCGCCGTCCTCGAGCGCCCGGCGCAGGATGGCGCGGACCTCGTCGAGCAGTCGTCGCAGGTCGGCACGGGTGAGGCGGTCGGCGGCGCGGTCGTAGTGCAGCTTCGCGGCCCAGAGCGACTCGTCGGCGTAGATGTTGCCGATGCCGCTCACGACGCCCTGGTCGAGCAGCACCCGCTTGATGCCGCTCGACCGCTTCCGGGCCATCGCGGTGAACCGGTCGTCGTCGAACGCGGGGTCGAGCGGGTCGCGGGCGATGTGCGACACCTGCCCGGGCACCCACCGACGCCACACGGCATCGGGGTCGATCGCGTCGACCTGCCCGCCGAACCCGGCGGGAGCACCGTCGATCGTCGGCACCATCGCGTCGATCGCCATCGAGCCGAACGTGCGCTGGTCGACGAACTCGAGTTCCACCGGGGGCTCCGCCGCACCCGAGCGGTCCGTGCCCGCGGGCTGCACGTCGATGAGGATCCGCCGGTGCTTGGCCGCCGGTCGACCACGGCCGAGCAGGATCTGCCCGCTCATGCCGAGGTGGGCGACGAGTGCCTCGGGGCGGTCCCCGTCGTGCTCGGGCTGCAGCGGCATCCAGAGGAACTTGCCCCGGCGCACCGCAGCGGCGATCGTGCGACCGGTCAGTCGGTCAGCGAAGTCTTCCGAGGGGCCGTCGTGCCGGGTGAGGGCGCGGTCGTCGACCACGTCGACGTGCAGGACCCGCGCGCCGCTGACGGCGGGTTCGAGGCCGGCGCGGACGACCTCGACCTCGGGGAGTTCGGGCACGCGGTCAGGCCGCTCGACCGGACAGCCGGGTCCAGGCGTCGAGCGCGGCGGCCATCTCGGCGGCCTTCTTGCTCGACCCGGTGCCGGTGGCGATGTCCTCGCCCTGCAGGACGACCGTCGCCATGAAGGTCTTGTCGTGGTCAGGGCCGGTCTCGGTGACGCGGTACGCCGGGTTGCCGAGCGAACGGCTCGAGGCGAGCTCCTGCAGGCTCGTCTTCGGGTCCATCGCGGCGCCGAAGCGGTCCGGGTCGATCATGAGGGGTTCGACCAGGCGGAGCACGAGCTCGGTGGCCGGGTCGGGACCGGCCGACAGGTACGTCGCGCCGATGACGGCTTCGACGGTGTCGGCCAGGATCGACGACTTGTCGCGCCCGCCGGTCTGTTCCTCGCCCTTGCCGAGGCGCAGGTAGCGGCCGAGCCCGATCATCCGGGCGATCTCGGCCAGCGCCACGGTCGACACCAGGCTCGCTCGACGCTTGGCGAGGTCACCCTCGTCGAGGTCGGGGAACGACCGGTAGAGCTTCACGGTCACGGCCTGGCCGAGGATCGAGTCCCCGAGGAACTCGAGGCGCTCGTTGTGCTTGATGCCCCCGTGCTCGTAGGCGTAGGAGCGGTGCGTCAGGGCGAGCTGGAGCAGCTCGAGGTCGATGTCGGCCCCGAGGATGCCCTGCAGACGAACGACGTCCGGCCCCGCGGGGCGAGACCCCGCAGCGCCGGACGTTGTCGTCATGCGTTCGGTCCGATCAGACGTCGGCGACCTTGCGGCCCTTGTACTCCATGTACAGGGGCGTGCCGGCCGAGTCCTCGACGACCTTCGCGCGGTGCGGGAGGCTGTAGGTGACCTGACCGTTCTCGATCGTCTTCACGAGCTGGATCGGCGTGGCCTTCCACTGCGAACGACGGGCGTGCGTGTTCGCACGGGACTGCTTGCGCTTGGGAACGGCCATGGTGAATCTCTTTCGGTTGGTCGGTGGTCGGTACGGGGGCTGGCGGTGTCGGGACCTACTCGGTCTCGGCCCGCTCCTCGCCCTCGGTGGTCTTCGGTGCGGTGGTGTCACCGTCGGTGCTGTCGTCGAGCTCGATCGCGCTGAGCGCTGCCCAGCGGGGATCCAGCACCTGACGAGCGGGCTGCTCGCCGAGGTCGGCCAGACGCTCGCCCGTCACCGGGTCGAGTCCTGGGCAGTCCGGTCGGCAGACCGGCTGGAACGGCAGCGACAGCACCACCGCATCTCGAACGACCTGTTCGGTGTCCACGTGGTCATCGCGAACGAAGAAGTCGAAATCCTCCGAGGCATCATACGCGAACAGCTCGGCGAAATCGACCTCGATCGGTTCGCTGATGTCGATGAGGCAGCGCGAGCACTCCCCCGTGGCGTCGGCCGAAGCGTGTCCGGACACGAGGACGCCCTCGTGCAGGCCTTCGAGTTTGACGTCGATGTGCAGTTCGGCACCCTGTCGGACGCCGATCAGACCGGCCCCCATCGCGTCGGGCACCTCGATGTCGAGCGAGTGCTCGCGCATCTCACCCGGCCGGTGCGCGAGGTCGCGCACGCGCAGGGCGTAGGGGCTGTTCACGGGGGAAGACACGATCGACAAGCCTAGCGCGATCCAGGCCGAGAGTCGAGGTGGCGACAGGCGTGTCCGGACGCGGTGGGCGCGGTGCGCGTGCTGGGCAGGCTGGCGGGTGTGCTCAGCGGGCCGCGAGCGCGTCGGCGACCGTCTTCGGCACGTAGGGCGTGACGTCACCGCCGAGGGACGACACCTGGCGGATCAACGAGCTCGACACGTGCGCCCGCGACGCCTCGGGCAGCAGGAACACCGTCTCGACGTCGGCCAGGTGGCGGTTCATGATGGCCATCGGGGTCTCGTACGCGACGTCTTCGCCGGACCGCACACCCTTCACCAGGACCTTTGCCCCGACCTGCCGGCAGTAGTCCACCAGCAGACCGGACGTCCACTCGCCGACCGTCACCGTCTCCGGCGCGCCGACCTCGACCAGCGAGTCCTTGATGAGCCGGACCCGGTCGACCGCCTCGAACATCGCCGGCTTCTTGTCGGGGTTGTGCACCACGAGGACGTGCACCTCGTCGAAGAGCCCGGCCGCGCGGCCGATGACGTCGAGGTGCCCGAGGGTGACGGGGTCGAAGGAACCGGGGACCACCGCGATCTGCGCCATGGCAGCGACGATACCGCCCGCGACGCTGTGCCCCCGGGTCAGTTCTTGCCGAGGAACGCCGCGTCGGACTCGTCGAGACGCCGGGCGAGGGCGTCGCGGAGGGCCGGGGACCCCTCGAGCTCGGGATCGGGTTCGAGCACGCGCTCCGCTTCTCCGCGCGCGTCGACGATGAGGTCGGCGTGCTCGACCACCCGGAGCAGGTTGAGCGAGGACCGCCCACCGGACTGCCGTTCGCCCAGGACGTCGCCCTCGCGCCGGAGCTCGAGGTCGACCCGGGCGAGCTCGAACCCGTCGTCCGAGGCGGCCACGGCGTCGACGCGCTCGCGCGAGGTGGTCTCGAGCTCGGCCGAGGTGACGAGCAGGCAGACACCGGCCCACTGCCCACGACCGATGCGGCCGCGGAGCTGGTGGAGCTGCGAGACCCCGAACCGGTCAGCGTCGAGGACGGCCATCATCGCCGCGTTCGGCACGTCGACGCCGACCTCGATCACGGTCGTCGCCACGACCACGTCGAGGTCGCCAGCGGCGAAGGAGGTCATCACGCGGTCCTTCTCGTCGGCGGTCATCCGGCCGTGCAGGACCGCGATCGAGCGCCCTTCGAGCACGGGCATGGTGCGCATCCGCTCGGCGGTGGCGAGCACGGTCGCCGGGGCACGCTTCGGGGCGTCGTCCTCGCCATCGGCCGGCTCCGGCTCGCCGTCGTCCTCGGTGTGGGCGTCGTCGATGGCAGGGCAGACGACGAACGCCTGGCGACCCTTGGCCAGTTCCTCGGCCATGCGTGACCAGATCCGGGGTTCCCACCCGGGGTGCTCCGCCAGCGGGACCGTGAAGGTCTCGACGCCGGCGCGCCCCGACGGCATGCCCGTGATGGTCGAGACGTCGAGGTCGCCGAACACCGTCATCGCGACGGTGCGCGGGATCGGCGTCGCGGTGAGCACGAGCACGTGCGGCGGGGTCGTGCCCTTGGTGCGGAGGGCCTCGCGCTGCTCGACACCGAAGCGGTGCTGCTCGTCGACCACGACGAGCCCCAGCTCGGCGAAGTCCACCCGGTCGCCCAGGAGCGCGTGGGTGCCGACGACCAGCCGTGAGCTGCCCGACACCGCCGCGAGCAGGGCCCTTCGACGTTCGTCGGTGGACTGCGACCCCGTCAGGATCACCGGTCGGAGCTCGGCGGCCAGGTCCGGCCCGAGGAACTTCACGATGGAGCGCAGGTGCTGGGCCGCCAGCACCTCGGTCGGGGCGATGAGCGCGGACTGGCCGCCGGACTCGGCCACCGTGAGCATCGCCCGGATCGCCACGAGCGTCTTGCCCGAACCGACCTCGCCCTGGATCAGCCGGTGCATGGGCCAGGTGCGGGCGAGGTCCTGGTCGATGTCGGCACCGACGGCCCGCTGGTCGTCCGTCAGCGTGAAGGGCAGGGCGGCGTCGAAGCGCTCGAGGATGCCACCGGGGGCGGCCACACGCGAGGTGGCCGCGGTGCGACGGGCCGCGATCCGGCGCTGCACCAGGGCGGTCTGCAGGACGAACGCCTCGCGGTAGCGCAGGGCGTCCTGCGCGCGCTTGAAGTCCGCGACCTTCTCGGGGCGGTGCAGCAGCTCGAGGGCACGGCGGAACGGCACGAGGTCGAGCCGGGACCGCGCGGACGCCGGCACCGGGTCGGGCAGGTCCGGCAGGGTGTCGAGGACGATCCCGATGGACTTCGCGATCTGCCAGGACGTGAGCGAGGCCGTCGCCGGGTAGATCGGGATCGGCTGGCGCGACCACCGGATCGCTTCGTCGGAACCGGGCTCCGCCGTGGCGCGGGGGTCGTCGGGGTCGAACAGCTCGTAGTCGGGGTGGGCGAGCTGTCGGGCACCCCGGTAGTCGCTGACCTTGCCGGAGAAGATGCCTCGGGCGCCGGGGACGAGGTCCTTCGTGCGCCACCCCTGGTTGAAGAACGTGAGGGTGAGCAGGCCCTTGCCGTCGCCGATCTTCGCTTCGAGGATGGAGCCGCGGCGCGCGCGCATGGTGCGTTCACGGACGTCGACCACCTCGGCCACGATGGTGACGGGTTCGCCGATCGCGAGCGAGTCGAGGGCCGTCAGCGCACCACGCTCGGCGTAGCGGCGGGGCGCGTGCTCGAGGAACTCCCCCACCGTGCGGTAGCCGAAGGCCTTCTCGATCGCGGTCGCCGTCCGACCGCCGAGCACGTTCGCGAGCCGCGCGTCGAGCGGCGCCGGACCGAGGTCGGGCGCGGCCGGCGCAGCGGGGGTTCCGGAGGTGACCACGCTCCAACGGTACCGGGCACGACCGACCCCGCCCGTGCCTCCCGAGCGGCCTGTGGAGAACGCCGGACCGGACCCGTCGGGCCGATACGGTGGCTGCATGACCCGCATCATCGCCGGCGCCGCCGGCTCCCTGACGCTCCGGGTGCCGAAGTCCGGCACCCGCCCGACGAGCGACCGCGTGCGCGAGGCGCTGTTCTCGTCGCTCGAGGCACGGGAGCTCGTCGAGGCCACGTCGGTGGCCGACCTGTACGCGGGGACGGGCGCGCTCGGGCTCGAGGCGGCGTCCCGCGGTGCGGCCGAGGTGGTCCTGGTCGACCGGGCATCCGCCGCCGCGCAGGCCTGCCGGGCGAACGCGAAGGCCGTGCAGCAGCGGGTGCCGGGCGTCCGGATCGACGTGCAGCCGCAGCCGGTGCTCGGGTACCTGCGCGGGACCGTCCGCACCTTCGACCTGGTGTTCATCGACCCGCCCTACGACGTCACCGAGCACGAGCTCGCCGAGGTGCTCGAGGCCCTGTCTCCGAAGCTGACGCCGGATGCGGTCGTCGTGGTCGAGCGGAGCAAGCGCTCCCCCGAGCCCACCTGGCCGGCGGGGCTCGCGCCGTTCAGCAAGCGCAGCTACGGCGAGACCGTCGCGTGGGAGGCCGTCGCCGCCGGCTGAGGCAGCCGGTCAGCCCGGTCAGCCGGCGGCGCCGTCCCAGTCGGCGTAGGGGTCCCAGCCGGTCGTCGGCACCGGCGATCCGGCGCGCAGCAGGTCCGCGTCACCACGCTCCAGCACGACACCGATGCGCCGGAAGCCCCCGGGCAGAGCCGTGCCTGCCGGGAACGTGGCGAGCAGTCCGTGGTCTTCGCCGCCGTGCAGTGCGACCTCGTCGACGTCGGCGGCGGCATCGAGTTCGAGCGTCACCCGGCTGGCACGGGCGAGCCGACCGGCGTCGATCGCCAGGCCGTCGGACAGGTCGAGCATCGCGGTGGCCCCGGCCCCGGCTGCGAGCGGCCCGTCGGCGATCGGGGGCACCGGGCGGCGCTGGCGTCCGACGTCGGGGTCGACGTCCGCGCCGCTCGCGACCGTCGCGGCGCGGTCCGGCTCGCCCCGGTCGTCGACGCCCTCGCGGAACAGCCGGGACAGCCCACGGGCGGCACGTCCGAGCTCGCCGGACACCGCGAGCACGTCGCCGACGGTCGCACCCGACCGGAGCACGGGCGCGCGGCCCAGCAGGTCACCGAAGGCGGTGACGGCCACCGTGAACGTCGCCGAGGTGGAGAGGTCTCCCCCGACGACCCCGCACCCCGGCGCGAGTGCATCGACGGCGAGCCGGAAGCCGTCGGCGATGCCCTCGAGGACGGCCACGGGGGTGCCCTGCGGTGCGGCGAGGGCGATCACGAGGCCGCTCGGTACGGCACCCATCGCGGCGACGTCGGAGAGGTTCGTGGCGGCCGCCTTCCAGCCGATGTCCGTCGGTGACGACCACGCCCACCGGAAGTCCGGACCGTGGACCATCATGTCCGTCGTGACGACGAAGCGGCCGTCCGGAGCGGCGACGACGGCGCAGTCGTCACCGGGGCCGAGGATCGGCGTGCCCGCGGGCAGACGGCTCGTGATCCGGTCGAGGACGACGAGTTCGCCGAGCTCCCCCACCGTCGGTCCGGCCCAGGCGTCGTCCGTCGCATCCACACGAGAACGGTAGCCTGGACGGCGATGGACACCGCGCGCCGCACCCCTCGCACCCTCGCGATCCTGGGGGCCGTGATCACCCTCGCCGCCGGACTGACCGGGTGCACGAACGCCGTGTCGATGTCCGCCGCCCCGTCGGCGAACGCAGCGGCGTGTGCGGCCGTGCAGGTCCGACTGCCCGCGACCGTGGACTCGAAGTTCGACCTGCGGAACACGAACGCGCAGGCCACGGCGGCCTGGGGCGACCCCGAGGTGGCGATCTACCACTGCGGTGTCGCCGTCCCCACCGTGTCCGACCTGCCGTGCTTCTCGCAGGGCGGCGTCGACTGGATCCGCGACGACCGCGGCGACCAGGTCGTCTACACGACGTTCGGTCGGTCACCGGCCGTGCAGGTCGTGGTCGACTCGACGAAGACCACGTCATCGGTCGTGCAGGAGCTGTCCGACGCCGTGTCGTCACTGCCGAAGGACGGGCACGAGTGCCTCGACCCGGCGGACGTGCAGGGCTGACCGAACTGGTCAGCGGACGGCGGCGCGACCCAGCTCGATGAGCTCCGTGATCAGCTCACCGTAGGACACCCCCGACGCCGCCCAGCAGCGCGGGTACATCGACAGCGGCGTGAAGCCCGGCATCGTGTTGACCTCGTTCACGACGAAGCCGTCGTCGGTCAGGAAGCAGTCGACACGGGCCAGCCCCGAGCCACCGATGGCCTCGAACGCGCGGGCACCGATGGAGCGGATCTCGTCGGTCTCGTCGTCGGTCAGCGGTGCCGGGCAGAGCAGCGACTCGTCGCCGCCCAGGTACTTCGAGGCGAAGTCGTAGAAGCCATCCTCGGCCACCACGATCTCGCCCGGCAGGCTCGTGCGCGGCACACCGTCACGGCCCTCGAGCACGGCGACCTCGACCTCGCGGCCGATCACACGGGGCTCGACGATGACCTTGGAGTCGTGCTCGAACGCCAGGTCCATGGCGGCACCCAGCTGCGAGGGCTCGTCGACGCGTGAGACACCCATGCTCGACCCGGCGCGGGCCGGCTTGACGAACAGCGGCCAGCCGTGGGCGGCGATCGTCTCGGCGACGTCGACCGGGTCGGCCGCCCACTGCCGGCGGAGCACCGTGGTCCACGGGGCGACCCGCAGCCCGGCGTGCTCGAGCACGGCCTTGGCGACGTGCTTGTCCATCGCCAGGGCGCTCGCGAGCACGCCGTCGCCGACGTAGGGCAGCCCGGCGATCTCGAGCAGGCCCTGGATCGTGCCGTCCTCGCCGAAGGGGCCGTGCAGGATCGGGAACACCACGTCGACCGGGATCGCGGTGACGGTGCCGTCGGGGTGGGAGACGACGAGTTCGTTGGTGGCCGGCGAGGTCGGGAACGCGATCCGCGTGCCGTTGTCGGGCACCGTCGGCAGCGCGCCGTCGCGGATGGTCCACTGCGCCGGGTCGTCCGACTGCAGCGTGAAGGCACCGTCCTGGGTGATCCCGATCGGCACGAGGTCGTACTCGGCCCGGTCGACGACGTCCATGATGCCGCCGGCGGTCACACAGCTGATCTCGTGCTCGCTCGAGCGACCGCCGAAGAGCACGGCGACGGTGGTCCTGGGCATGGGGGTTCCCTCGGGGATCGTGGGCACGGGAGTCCCTTCGTGACTCGGTGCGGGACCGGTCACTCGCCCTGCGGCTCGTCGGTCTCGGTGAGGTGCGGCGCGATGTTGCGCGGATCGAGCCTACCGGCGAGGACCTCGCCGACCTGGCTGACGATGGGCATGTCGACGCCGTTCGCCGCGGCCAGCTCGAGGATCGGGGCGACCGAGGCCAGCCCCTCCGCCGTCTGGTTCATCTGGCGGACGACCTCGTCGAACCGGTAGCCCTGGCCGAGCAACCGCCCGGCGGTGTTGTTCCGCGACAGCGGCGACTGGCACGTGGCGATGAGGTCGCCGAGGCCCGCGAGCCCGGACAGCGTGGACGACTGCGCGCCGAGCGACACCGCGAAGTCGGTCATCTCGGCGAGGCCGCGCGTGATGATCGAGGCCTTGGTGTTCTCGCCGTACCCGACCCCGTCGACGATGCCGATCGCGACGGCGATGAGGTTCTTCAGCACACCGCCGAACTCGGTGCCGATGACGTCGGTGTTGATGAACGACCGGAAGTACGGGTTCGTCGCGACGGCGGCGACGTCGGTGGCGGTCTCCAGCGAGGACGACGACACCACGGCGGCGGTCGGCTGCCGACGGGCGATCTCGAGCGCCAGGTTCGGGCCGCTGGCCACCGCGATGCGGTCCTGGTCGATGCCGAGGCCCTGCAGCAGGACCTCGCTCATCCGCAGACCCGTGCTCTTCTCGACGCCCTTCATCAGGCTGACGACCGGCACGTCGGCCGGCAGCAGCTCGCGGATCGCGGCGAGGTTGGAGCGCAGGGTCTGCGAGGGCACCGAGACGTACACCTGCGAGGCGCCGTCGAGCACGCGCTCGAGCGACGTCGAGGCGGTCAGGGTGCGGGGCAGGTTGATGCCGGGCAGGTAGTCCGAGTTGCGCTTGGTCTCGGTGATCTCGCGGGCGACCTCGGGGCGTCGGGCCCACACCACGGTGGACGCACCGCCCTCGGCCAGCACCTTCGCGAAGGTGGTGCCCCAGCTGCCGGCACCGATCACGGCCACCCGGGGCTTGTCGGTCGACTGCATGACCACGCGGATCGCGGCGGTGTCGAAGGCCCCAGGAGCCGCGACGGCGGGGTCGGGTCGGTCGTCGTGGGGTCGGAGGTCACTCAAACCGGCCGGTCTCCTTCTGGTTGTTCGCCGCCGGGTCCCAGCGGGTCGCGGGTGCCCGTTCGCCACGGAGCACCTCGAGCAGCGCGGTGATCTCGCGCATGACGAGTTCCGTGGCCTCGCCGAGCATCTGCTGGTCGATCTGCCGACCGCGGTACGCCGACAGGTCGACCGGGTCACCGATGATCACGTCGACGCGGGACGGCGGGAACAGCCGGAGCTTCTTGCCGTACCTGGCCATGATGTTCTGCGTGCCCCAGTGGGCCATCGGGATGAGCGGCACGTCGTTCTCGAGCGCGATCCGCACCGCGCCCGTCTTGCCGCGCATCGGCCACAGGTCGGGGTCGCGGGTGAGCGTGCCCTCGGGGTAGACGATGATCGCCCCACCCTGCTCGACCAGGGACCGGCCGCCACCGAGCGGGTCGCTCAGACGCGTCCGGCCGGAGCGTTCGACCGGGATCTGCCCCATGCCGGACATGAGCTTGCCGACCACCGGCACCTTGAACAGCGACGCCTTCGCGAGGAACCGCGGCGCCCGCTTCGAGATGTACACGGCGGTGCCCACGACCAGCGGGTCGATGTTCGTGAAGTGGTTCGGTGCGAGCACGAACGCGCCCTCCGCCGGCAGGCGGTTCGGGCCGTGCCAGTGGTAGCGCGCCGAGAACCGGAACGTCGGGATGACGATCGATGCGACGATCCGGAACGCGGTGTTCAGCTCGCCGCGGCGCCACCGGCGCCCACGGACGGGGAGGCCGGTCGCGACCTGCGCGTCGGAGCCGCCACGGGCCTCCAGACCGTCGCCTTTTCCTTCTGCCGGCACGGTGCCTACCCAGCGAAGTCGAAGTCGGCGCCGAGCTTGCGCAGCTTCGGGATGAAGTGCTCGTAGCCGCGGCTGATGATGCCGACGTTGGTGATGTGCGACTCGCCGTCGGCGGTCAGCGCCGCGATGAGGTGGCTGAACCCGCCGCGCAGGTCGGGGACGCGGACGTTGGCGGCGTGCAGCTTCGTCGGACCGGTGATGACGGCGGCCTGCTCGAACGGGCGGCGGGCGACACGGCGGTCGTGGCCGGGCAGCCCCTCCTTGTGCACGACGATGTCGGCACCCATCTCGTTCAGGGCGTCGGTGAAGCCGAAGCGGTTCTCGTAGACGGTCTCGTGCACGATGCTCTGGCCGTCGGCCTGGGTCAGCGCGACGATGAGCGGCTGCTGCCAGTCCGTCATGAAGCCGGGGTGCACGTCGGTCTCGATGACGACGGGCTTCAGGGTGTCCAGCTCGCGGTAGAACCGGATGCCGTCCTCCTGGATGTCGAACCCGCCGCCGACCTTGCGGAAGACGTTGAGGAACGTCATGAGCTCCTGCTGGTTCGCGCCCTCGACGAAGATGTCGCCGTTGGTGGCGAGCGCGGCGGAGGCCCAGCTCGCGGCCTCGTTGCGGTCGTTGATCGCGCGGTGCGTGTAGCCGCGGAGCGACTCGACGCCCTCGATGAAGATGACGCGGTTCGGCTCGACCGAGACGATGGCGCCCATCTTCTGCAGGATCGCGATGAGGTCCATGATCTCGGGTTCGATCGCGGCGTTCCGCAGCTCGGTGACGCCCTTGGCGAGGGTCGCGGAGAGCAGGACCTGCTCGGTGGCGCCGACGCTCGGGTACGGCAGCTCGATCGAGGCGCCCTTCAGGCCGTCCGGGGCCGTCAGGTGGATGCCGTTGACCTGCTTGTCGACGACCGCACCCATGGCGCGGAGGGCGTCGAGGTGGAAGTCGATCGGACGGTCGCCGATGCGGCAGCCGCCGAGGTCGGGGATGAACGCCTCGCCGAGCTTGTGCAGCAGCGGACCGCAGAACAGGATCGGGATGCGGCTCGAGCCGGCGTGCGCGTCGATCTCGGCGAAGTGCGCCGACTCGACCCGCGACGGGTCGAGGATGAGTTCGCCTCGTGCAGGATCGGTGATGCGCACGCCGTGCACCTCGAGCAGCCCGCGGACCACCTTGACGTCGGAGATGTCCGGCACGTCACGGAGGATCGACGGGGTGTCACCGAGCAGCGACGCCACCATGGCCTTGGTCGCGAGGTTCTTCGCCCCACGGACCTCGATGCGTCCCACGAGCGGCTTGCCCCCGCGGATGACGATCTCGTCCGACTTGAGGCCCACGCGCGCCCCTGCGGCCGCTGCGTCCTGTACGAGAGAGTTCACTACTTCACCGGCAATGTCTTCGGCCGCCAACTGGAGCGGCGGGATTCGAACTCCGTGATCGAGGTCTCGTCACGGAGGGTGAGCCCGATGTCGTCGAGCCCTTCCATCAACCGCCAACGAGTGTAAGCGTCGATCTCGAAGGGGACGTCCACATCCCCCAGCGACACGCGCTGGGTCACGAGGTCGACCGTCGCCTCGATGCCCGGGTTCGCCTCGATGGCGGCCCACAGGCGCTCGACTTCCGGTTCGGTCACGATCGCGGTGACCAGGCCCTGCTTGCCGGCGTTGCCCCGGAAGATGTCCGCGAACCGGGGCGAGATCACGACCGAGAAGCCGAAGTCACGGAGCGCCCAGACGGCGTGCTCGCGGGACGACCCGGTGCCGAAGTCGGGGCCGGCGATCAGGACGCGGGCGCCCTGGTAGCGCTCCTGGTTCAGGACGAAGTCGGGGTCCTGACGCCACCCGGAGAACAGGGCGTCCTCGAAGCCGGTCTTCGTCACGCGCTTCAGGTAGACCGCGGGGATGATCTGGTCGGTGTCGACGTTGGACCGCTTGAGCGGGGCAGCGATGCCGGTGACGGTGGTGATCTTGTCCATCAGAAGGTCCCGTCGGTGGCGGTGGCGGACGTCGCCGCCGCGATCTCGTCGTCGGTCTCCAGGTCCCACGGGCTGGACAGCGTGCCGCGCACCGCGGTGGCCGCGGCGACGAGCGGCGACACCAGGTGTGTGCGGCCGCCCTTGCCCTGGCGGCCCTCGAAGTTGCGGTTCGAGGTGCTGGCGCAGCGCTCCCCCGGTGCCAGCTGGTCCGGGTTCATCCCGAGGCACATCGAGCAGCCGGCGAACCGCCACTCGGCGCCGAACTCGGTGAAGACCTTGTCGAGCCCCTCGGCCTCGGCCTCGAGCCGGACGCGCGCGGAGCCGGGCACGACCATCACCCGGACGCCGTCGGCCTTGGTGCGGCCCTTGATGATCGACGCGAAGGCCCGCAGGTCCTCGATGCGCGAGTTCGTGCAGGACCCCATGAACACCGCATCGACGGCGATGTCCTTCATCGGGGTGCCGACGGTGATGTCCATGTACTCCAGGGCGCGGCGTGCGGCGGCCTGGTCGTTGGGGTCGCTGTAGGCGGCCGGGTCCGGCACGCTCTCGGACAGCGAGACGCCCTGGCCGGGGTTCGTGCCCCAGGTGACGAAGGGCTCGAGCTCGTCCGCGTCGATGAACACCTCGGCGTCGAACACGGCGTCGTCGTCGGTGGCGAGCGTCTCCCAGTACGCGACGGCGTCGTCCCAGTCCTGGCCGGTGGGCGCGTGGTCGCGGCCCTGCACGTAGTCGTAGGTGGTCTGGTCGGGGGCGACCATGCCGGCGCGGGCACCGGCTTCGATCGACATGTTGCAGATCGTCATGCGGCCCTCCATCGAGAGGGCGCGGATCGCGGAGCCGCGGTACTCGAGCACGTAGCCCTGGCCGCCGCCGGTGCCGATCTTCGCGATGACGGCCAGGATGATGTCCTTCGCCGTCACCCCCGGGCGCAGCGTGCCCTCGACCGTGATCGCCATCGTCTTGAACGGCTTGAGCGGCAGGGTCTGCGTGGCGAGCACGTGCTCGACCTCGGACGTGCCGATGCCGAACGCCATCGCGCCGAAGGCCCCGTGGGTGCTGGTGTGCGAGTCGCCGCAGACCACGGTGATGCCGGGCATGGTCAGGCCGAGCTGCGGACCGACCACGTGGACGATGCCCTGCTCCTTGTCGCCCAGGGAGTGCAGCCGGACGCCGAACTCCTCGCAGTTGCGACGGAGGGTCTCGATCTGGATCCGGCTCGTCGGGTCCGCGATGGGGCGGTCGATGGCGAGCGTCGGGGTGTTGTGGTCCTCGGTCGCGATCGTCAGGTCGAGGCGACGCACCGGTCGCCCGGCCTGCCGCAGGCCGTCGAACGCCTGCGGACTCGTCACCTCGTGCACGAGGTGGAGGTCGATGTAGAGGAGGTCGGGGTTGCCGTCCTCGCCCTTGACCACGACGTGGTCGTCCCACACCTTCTCGGCGAGCGTCTTTCCCATGAGCTCAGCCCTCCTCGTCCTCGTCGTTGCGCCGCGACCGCGGCGCGATCAGGCGACTCTACCATTGGTATACCAAAGCGCGGCACCCCGCCCGCCGCGGGTCCGTCACCCCGCCGTCGCACGCCCGTCACCCCGTGACGGCACGGCCTGGAGGCCCGTGGCGACTCCCCGACACCTGTCGCGGTGGGAAGATGGTGACGACATGACGACACCTGCGCACTCGACCCGGACCATCAACCTCGAGGGCGCGGCACGCGCCGCGATCGCCGGTGGCGCACCGCTCGCGCTGCTCATCGCCCTCGGCATGCCGGGGTACGCCGCCTTCGCCATGTTCGCCGGGTTCACCGCCATCTTCGGCGCGACCGAGCCCTACCGGCAGCGTGCCGTCACGACCGGCGTCGCGGGTGCGCTGCAGGCGCTCTGCATGTTCGCCGGCATCGGGGTCGGGCTCGTCGGATCGCCGCTCTGGCTGCAGGCCGTGGGCCTCGTCGTCGTCCTGGTGGTCGCGGTCTGCACCCTCTCCACGCTCCGGGCGATCCCCGCGCAGCCGATCTTCCCGGTGTTCGCGTTCGTCGTGTCCGCACTCATGCCGATGCGCCCGGCCGACGTCCCGCTCGTCACGACGATCATCGTCTGCTCGGTGGTCTGGGCCTGGCTCGTCGCGATGTCCGGTGCGGTGCTCCGTCGGGTGCTCCACCCGCACGCCCCGCACCGGTTCCGCCCGCTGGCCGACCGCAAGCACCGGTCGCTCGCGGTCCTGCGCACGCCGGCGCTCTGGGAGACCGTCGCGCTCAACGTCGTCGGGTCACTCGTCGCGGGTGCGGTCGCGGAGTCGATCCCCGGGCTCGGGCACCCCTACTGGGCGGTCATCGCGGTGGTCTCGACCCTGCCGGCGATCCGGCAGCGGCACACCGTCGTCCGCGCCGGGCAGCGTGTGGTCGGCACGATCGGCGGCACCGTGATCGCGGTCGGCATCCTGCTGCTCGAGCCGTCGGCGTGGTGGATCGTCGTGCTGGCCGTCGTCGGGCAGTTCTTCGCCGAGATCTTCGTCGCCCGGAACTACGCCGTGTGCCTGCTGTTCCTCACCCCGCTCGCCCTGGCGGTGTCGTGGCTGAGCCTGCCCGAGGCACCCCAGCTGCTGGCGCTCGACCGCATCGCGCAGACCGTGCTCGGTGCCGTGGTCAGCGTGGGGCTGCTGCTCGTCGGGCGCGCGATCGAGCGCCGGCGCGGCCGTGCCCTGGGTGCGACGAGCGCGATCCGGACCGTCTGACGCGCCCGGTCGGACCGGGCGTACCGGGTCGAGTCGGGCGTACCTGGTCGAACCGGGCGTCCCTGGTCGAACCGGGCGTCCCTGGTCGAACCGGGCGTCCCTGGTCGTTCCTTTCGACCAGGGACGCCCGATTCCGCCTGCCATCGCGCGTGACAGGGGAAGGAACGTGCGTGGACGGCGGACTGGAGGCCCGTGGCGGCGCCGCCACGGGCCTCCCGTCCGCCGATGGTCGCAACCACTGCGTCCTGCGAAAGCGACAGATCGCTGCGGAACAACCGCGGGGATCTGTCGCTTTCGCGAGCCCGTCCACCCCACCAGCGCGTCAGTCGCGCGGCTGGATGTTCCAGGCGTCGATGACGGGGCGGCCGTGTTCGTAGCCGAGGATGCTGACCGAGGCGGTGCCGAGCTTCAGCACGGCGCCGTCCTGCGGCGCGAGC
This sequence comes from Curtobacterium sp. MCSS17_006, assembly GCF_003234215.1. Lineage (NCBI taxonomy): Bacteria > Bacillati > Actinomycetota > Actinomycetes > Micrococcales > Microbacteriaceae > Curtobacterium > Curtobacterium sp. MCSS17_006. The sequence goes on from NZ_QKSO01000004.1 coordinate 210,743, forward strand.
CGGATCCACGCGGCACCGAGCGCGCGCAGCACGTGGCCGTGAGCGATGAACACCGCGTCGTGGCCCTCGGCGAGCACCGGTCGGGCACGGTTCAGGATGCGCTCGACGCGGACCCGGACCTCGGCGGCGTTCTCACCGGGGGTGTCGCCGGCAGGGACCCCGTCGGTCCAGAGGTCCCACGGACCGTGACGCAGCACCTTGATCTGCGGGGTGGTGAGGCCCTCGTACGCGCCGTAGTCCCACTCGTACAGGTCCTCGTCGAGCTCCGGCTCGACGCCGATCAGGTGCGCGGTGTCGCGGGCGCGCTGCAGCGGGCTCGACAGCGCCAGCGCGAACGACCGGTCCCCGAGGTACCGGCCTGCGCGCTTCGCCTGCTCGACACCGTTGTCGGTGAGCGGGATGTCGGTGCGGCCGGTGTGCTGCCCGCTCTTCGACCACTCCGTCTCTCCGTGACGGACGAGGACGAGTTCGCCGGGGCGTTCCGAGGTCATGAGTTCCTTCCGATCCAGAGGCCGAGCGCAGCTGCGCCGACCGAGACGACGAGCATCCCGAGGCCGTTCAGGACGGCGAGCCGGGTCTTGCCGGATCGGAGGAGCTGTACGGTCTCGACGCTCGCCGTCGAGAACGTCGTGTACCCACCCATCATGCCCGTCCCGAGCACAGCGACCGTCGAGGCGGGGATGGTGCCGGCCTGCCCGAGGCCCGTCAGGACCCCGAGCACGAGCGATCCGGACACGTTGATGAGCAGGGTCCCGACCGGGAACCCGGCGAACCGGGAACCGGCGACGCGACCCTTGACGAGCCCGTCGAGCACGAAGCGGAGCGAGGCGCCGGCTCCCCCGCCGACGGCGACCAGGACCAGTTCGACCGGGCTCATCGGGCGTCCTCTCGGGGTTCGGGGCGCGTGCGGGGCCGGGTGGCCGCGGCGGCCCACAGACCGAGGACGACCGCGACGAGTCCGAGCACGACCGACAGCAGCGCGTACCCGGTGCCCGCCGTCCAGCGCCCGAGGTCGAGCAGCTGCGCGGTGTCGTCCGCAAGCGTGCTGTAGGTCGTGAATCCGCCGAGGACGCCGGTGCCGACGAACAGCCGGACCGCGCGACGACGACCGATGTCGGGGCCGCGGCGTGCGAGCGCGTCGAGCAGGAACCCGAGGCAGAACGCCCCGACGACGTTGATCCCGAGGATGGTCCAGCTGATCCCGTCGTGCGCGGGGAACGCCGCGGCGAGGAGTGCTCGGACGGCCGTCCCGATCGCGCCGCCGAGGGCGACGAGGGCGACGAGCCTCCAGCGCAGGTGCGGTGGGCGTTCGGCGTGCATCGTGCTCCCGTCGCGAGGCGATCGTTCCCCGGGTGACGGGGACGATCCAGGCTAGCCGAGACGACGAAACCCCCGCCGAGCCGGAGCTGGACGGGGGTTTGCGTGCTGGTGACCCCAGCGGGATTCGAACCCGCGTTACCGCCGTGAGAGGGCAGCGTACTAGGCCGCTATACGATGGGGCCGCGGCTGTTGTCGGACTCGGAGCATGTCACCTGTGGTGACCCCAGCGGGATTCGAACCCGCGTTACCGCCGTGAGAGGGCAGCGTACTAGGCCGCTATACGATGGGGCCGTTCCGACAACTCGACAAGTATTGCACAAGGCTCGCATCCGCACCAAAACGGGGCGTGTCGCCCGGGTGTGCCGCCATGTCGGAGCAGGCATACGGTGGATCGATGACGGCCGACCACGACGCGATCGCCCGGGCCAGACACGTGAGCGGCTGCCCGTCGGCCACGGTCCGGATCGGCCTGTGCGGGTGGCAGTACGACGGCTGGCGTGGGGACTTCTACCCCGACGGCCTCGCGAAGCGGCGGTGGCTCGAGCACGTGGCGTCGCGGTTCCCGACGGTGGAGCTGAACGGGCCCTTCTACTCGCTGCAGCGCCCGGCGCGCTACCGGGCGTGGCGTGCGGCCTCGGGCGGGCAGCCGTTCCGGTTCGCGGTCAAGGGCGGCCGGTACGTCACGCACATGCTGCGGCTGCGGAACGTCGAGACCGCGCTGGCGAACTTCTTCGCCTCGGGTCCGCTGGAGCTCGGGGACACCCTCGGGCCGGTGCTCTGGCAGCTGCCCGAGCGCCTGCTGCCGACGCCGGAGGTGCTCGACGCGTTCCTCGGGCTGCTCCCCCGGACGCACGGTGCCGCCGCTGAGCTCGCTCGCCATCACGACGACAAGGTCCCCGGCGAACCGGACGGTCTCGTGGTGCCCGAGGAACCGGCGTGGTCGATCGACCACGCGCTCGAGGTCCGGGCCGCCGGCTTCGGCGACGAGCACCTCGACGTGCTGCGCCGACACCGCATCGCCCTGGTCGACTCGCACGCCGGCGACTTCCCCCGCTTCCGGGCGGACACCGGGGCACCACTCGCGTACCTCCGGTTGCACGGCGCACCCCGGACCTACCACGACGGGTACTCGCCCCAGGCACTCGGCGGGTGGGCGACGACGGTCCTCGAGCACGCCGAGGCCGGTCGGGACGTCTACGTGTACTTCGACAACGACGCCGAGCGGCACGCTCCGTGGGACGCCCTGGCGCTCGACCGCCTGGTCGCGGCGCGACTGCGCCGCGCTTCGTGAGCAGGAACGGTCGCCTCGGGCGCACGGACCCGACCGTTCCTGCTCACTCGGTGACGGACAGGAGGCGCGTGGCGGCGCCGCCACGGGCCTCCAGGCCGCGCAGCGCCGCGCAGCGCAGCCCTAGAGCGTCAGCGACTCCCCCGGACGCAGCACGACGAGCGACCCGCCGGGCTCGACGGCCTCGCGGAGCCGGCCCGTGTGCATGCCGAGGCCGACCTCGGACAGGGTGGCCTCGTGGATCGGGTACGCCCGGGACGGCGCGATCGCGGCGACGTAGTCCATCATCTCGGCGACCTTGAGCCACGGCGCCCCGACGGGTGCCGCGAGGACCTCGACCGGGACGCCCGGGTCCGTGTAGGAGTCGCCCGGGTGGAACAGCCGGCCGTTCACGAGCACGCCGGTGTTGTCGACGATCGGCACCGAGGAGTGGATCAGCTGGTGCCGCGTGCCGTGGAAGGTGAGCGTGAACGGGCCGACCGTCCGGTGGTCGCCGTCCGTGACGACGTCCACCGTGACACCCGCCTCGGCGAGCGCCGCGCGCACGCCCTCCGGTCCGATGACGACCGCACGGGGGTTGGCGTCGAGGATGCGCCGGACCTGCTCGGGGGTGACGTGGTCCGGGTGCTCGTGTGTGACGACGACGGCGACGACCCCGGTCGCGTCGACCGGTCGGGTGAAGTTCCCCGGGTCGAGGACCAGGCGGGCGTCCCCCTCGGTGATGACCTGGCAGGCGTGTTCGAGTTTGGTGACCTCCATGCGGGCGACCCTACGCGGGACGGTGCGGGCGGGGTCCCGTGGTCGCGCGGACGACCAGGTGCGCTGGTGCCGCCGCGATCGGGCCGGCGACACCGCCGTCGACCTCGGCGAGCACCGCCCGTGCAGCGGTGCGTCCCTGGGCCACCGGGTCCTGCGCGACGGTGGTGAGTCCGACGGTGGCGCCGTACTCGTGGCCGTCGACCCCCATCACGGACACGTCCTCCGGGACCGCGAGTCCGGCTCGGCGTGCGGCGAGCAGGACGCCGAGGGCCATCTCGTCCGAGGCGCAGAGCACCGCCGTCGGACGCTCCGACGCCGGCTCGGCGAACAACACGGCCCCGGCGGCGGTCCCGCCGGCGAACGAGAACCGGCCGTCGAGGGACCACCGTTCCGGCACGGCGTGTCCCGACGACCGCACGGCGTCGAGGAACCCGTCCCGTCGCAGGTGCGGCACGGCGACGTTCATGCCGGCCTCGTCCTGCCCGCCGACGTAGGCGATGCGCCGGTGGCCGAGGCCGTGCAGGTGCTCGACCGCGATCCGGGTGACCTCGCGGTCGTCGACGCCCACGTTGCGCAGGCCCGGTGCCGGGCCGCCGATGACGACCATGGGGTGCCGGCTGAGTTCGAGCTCGGCCCGTTCGGTGGCGTCGAGCACCAGGGAGAGCAGGACGAGGCCGTCGACGCGGTGGCGCAGCATCGAGCGTCGGAACGCCCGGTCGCGGTCGCCGCCCGGGCCGCCGAGGTTGTAGAGGACCAGGTCGTACCCGGCCTGGCGGAGTTCCGCGTCGACGCCGCCGAGTGCCTTCACGTAGAACCAGCGGTCGATGACGGGCACGACCACCCCGACGGCGCGCTGACGCCCGGTGGCGAGGCCGGCCGCCGCCGAGCTCGGGACGTACCCGAGTTCGTCGGCGACCCGCTGCACCTGCTCGATCGTGGTGTCGGCCACGTTCGACATGCCGCGGAGCGCCCGCGAGACGGTGGACTTCGACAGCCCCGTGACGGTCGCGATCTCCTGGATCCCCATCGGTGCGACCCGGGAGGCCCGTCAGCCGTCCGTGCCGTGCGTCACGTCCGCCGGTGCGTCGGGTCCACCCCGTCGGGCCGCCACCGCGGGCACGCCGCGGTCCGCCCGGCGTTGCGGGACCCGTGCGGGGCGCGCCGGCCGTCGTGCAGCCGGTGCGACCTCGTCCCAGCCGGCGTGCTGGTGCACCCGTCCGTCCGCGCCGGGTCGGGGTCGGCGACCGGTGGGGTCGGTGACCGACGTGTGCACCGGGGCGACCGCGGGCGCAGCACCGACGCCCCGGGGCACGGACGCACCCGTCCCGTCCTGCGGTGCGGTCCGGCGGAGGACGGCGACCCGCCACCGGTCCAGGGCGACGACGCCGAGCACGCACACGAGCAGGGTGAGCGCCCAGCCGAGCACCGGCCGCCCGGTGAGCTCGCAGAACACCGTGACGCCGAGGAACAGGACGCCGAACATCCCGACGAAGCCGATCGACTCCTCGATGTGGGCGGTGGGACGGGTGGGTCCGCGCTGGGCCATGGTCGTCAGCCCTTCACGCCGCCGGCGGTGAGCCCCGCCACGATGCGCCGCTGGAAGATCAGCACGAGGATGACCAGCGGGATCGTGACGATCGTGCCGGCGGCCATCACCGCCGTGTAGGGCTCCTGGTGCGGCTGCGACCCGGCGAACGAGGCGATCGCCACGGTCACCGGCTGGGTCGCGTCGCTCGACAGCTGCGACGAGATGAGGTACTCGTTCCAGCTCGAGATGAACGCCAGGATCGCCGTGGTGAACACCGCGGGCGCCGCGAGCGGCAGGATGATCCGCCGGAACGCCTGCACCCGGGTGCACCCGTCGATGCGGGCTGCCTCTTCGAGGTCCCACGGCATCTCGCGGAAGAACGACGCGAGCGTGTACACGGTCAGCGGCAGCACGAACGAGATGCTCGGCAGGATGAGCGCCTGGTACGACCCCATCCACCCGATGTCGGTGAACAGCTGGAACAGCGGCGAGATGAGGGCGACGCCGGGGAACATCGACGCGGCCAGGATCGCGCCGGCGATGAGCGACTTGCCGCGGAACTCGAGCCGGGCGAGGGCGTACGCCGCCGTGGTGCCGACGAGCAGGGCGATGATCGTCACGACCCCACCGATGAGCAGGCTGTTCGCGAGCGCCCGACCGAGGTGGTTGCCGAGCGACGTGGAGAACGCCGTCGCGTAGTTGTCGAGCGTGACGTGCGTCGGCCACGGGGTGGCGTCGAACGTGAACCCGACGTCGCGGAAGCTCGTCACCACCATCCAGTAGAACGGCAGGAGGCACCACACGGCGATGACGATCGCCTGCACGGCCGTGCGGATGCGCGGCCCGGTGTCGCGGCGCACGCGCACCTCGGTGCGGTCGACGGCGCGGTCGCGTGCTGCGGCCGAGGACCGGGGGCGGTCTGCTGCGAGGGTCACTTGAGTTCACCCTTCTGCTGGGCGGCCTGCGTCTGCACGACGTTGGCGCCGAGGAACCGGACGAAGACGAACGCCACGATGAAGATCACCAGGAACGTGATGGTCGACAGGGCCGACGCGGAGTTGAAGCCCTGCCGGATCTGTTCGACGACCAGGATCGACAGGGTCGTGGTGGCGTTGCCGGAACCACCGCCACCGCCGGTGAGGATCGCGGGCAGGTCGTACATGCGCAGCGCGTCGAGCACGCGGAACAGGATCGCGACCATCAGCGCGGGCTTGATCAGCGGCAGGGTGATGAGCACGAAGCGCTGGAACGTCGACGCGCCGTCCATCTTGCCGGCCTCGTAGACCTCCTCCGGGATGAGCTGGAGTCCCGCCAGGATGAGGAGCGCCATGAACGGCGTGGTCTTCCAGGTGTCGGCGATGATGACCGCCCACCGGGACGCCCATTCGCCGCTCGTCCACAGGATCTGCTGCCCGAGGACGTGGTTCAGCACGCCGTTCGCGTCGAAGATGAAGTACCAGAGCTTCGCGGTGACGGCCGTCGGGATCGCCCACGGCACCAGGATCGCGGCACGGACGAGGGCACGGCCCTTGAAGTTGCGGTTCATGATGATGGCCATCCACACGCCGATCACCGTCTCGGCGAGCACGGTGACGACGGTGAAGAAGAACGTGTTGCCCATCGACACCCAGAACTGCGAGCCGAGGCTGCCGGGCGGGCACGTGACGTTGCCGCACTGCTGGCCGAGCCAGTGCGCGTAGTTCGTGATGCCGGCGAACCCGCCCTGCACGAACAGGCCGGTGGCCTTGTCGAGGCCCTGGTCGAGCTGGAACGACTGGATGATCGCACTGACGACCGGGTAGCCGATGACGATCGCGAGGAGCAGGATCGTCGGGCCGATGAGGTACACGGCCCAGCGGCCGTGCTCGGCGTTGAGTCCGCCCTTGCGCCGTCGGCGCTTCGGTTCCGTGCCCGTCGGGTTGGGGATGGCTGCGGGGATCTCGGTTGCTGCTGACACGTGTCGGCCTCCTTGCCGGGGGTGTCGGAACGCAAGTAGGGGGCGGACGGGAGGCCCGTGGCGGACCCGCCACGGGCCTCCCGTCCATCAAGCGGCGTGCGCCGCTAGCTGCTGGTCGCCGACTTGAGGGCGTCCTGCATGTCCTTCATGGCTTCGTCGACCGACTTCGATCCCTTGAGCGCCGCGTAGGTGTTGTCCTGGATCGCCTTCGTGACGGCCGGGTAGAACGGCGTGACCGGGCGCGGCTCCGCCGACTCGATCGACTTGAGCAGCGTCGGCAGGTAGGGCAGCTGCTTCGTCAGCTCGGGGTCGGTGTACAGGTCACCGACGACCGGGGCGAGCGAGCCCTGGGTCGCGAAGAACTTCTGCGTCTCGTCCGAGGTCAGGAACTCGAGGAAGTCGTGCGCCGTGGCCTTGTGCTTCGAGTACACGCTGATCGCGGCGTTGTGGCCGCCGAGCGTGGAGGCACCGACGCCGTCGGCACCGGGGATCGGCGCGATGCCGAAGGTGTCCTTGACCTTCGACGAGCCGTCGGTCTTGGCGAGGCTGTAGACGTACGGCCAGTTGCGCAGGAACAGCAGCTTGCCGGCTTCGAACGCGGTGCGGCCCTGCTCCTCCTGGTAGGTGATCGCCTCGGCCGGGATGTTCCCGTCCTCGAACGCGTCCACCAGGTTCTGCAGGCCGGCCTTCGCCTTGTCGGTGTCGACGTCGGGCGCACCGTCGCTGCCGAGCACCGAACCGCCGGAGCCGTTGATCGCCTCGGAGGCGTTGACGGTGAGTCCCTCGTACTTCGCGAACTGCCCCGCGTAGCAACCGATGCCGGCGTCCTTCGCGATCTTGCAGTCGTCCATCATCTCGTCCCACGTCGTCGGGGGCGTCTTGACGAGGTCCTTGCGGTAGTAGAGCAGCGCGCCGTCCGACGTCTGCGGAGCGGCGTAGAGGGTGTCGTTGTACGTGGCGGTCTTCACCGTCGACGGCAGGAGCTTCGAGGTGTCGATCTCCATGTCGCCGGTCAGCGGCGTCAGCCAGCTCTTCGCGGCGAACTCGGCGGTCCAGACGACGTCCACGTCGACGACGTCGTAGTTCTCGTCCTTCGCCTGGAAGTGCTGCACGAGGTCGTCGTGCTGCTGGTCGGCCTGGTCGGACTGTTCCTTGAAGGTGACCTTCTCGTCCGGGTGGGCCTTGTTCCACTTCGCGATGAGCGGGCGGACGACGTTCGAGTTGTCCTTGCCCTGCACGTAGGTGATGGGGCCGCGGCTGTCCTGGCCGCTCTTGGCGTCGTCCGATCCGGCGCCGGAGCTCCCGCTCGAGCAGCCGGTGAGCACGAGGCCGATGACGGCGACCCCGGCAACGGATGCGAACCGCACCCTGGAGCGTGTTGTCTTCACAGCGTTGTCTCCTCATTGAGATCACCAGGGGGCATCGATCGGGTTCGACGACACTGCCCTGGAGCAGGCGCCGCTGCCTGCTGGTGGAGGAAGCTACGCCCGGTCCGGCGGGAGCGCAACCGGTTGCATCGGTTCCGTGACCTGAGCGTGACCCATGAGGTTCCCGTGGCTTCCTGGGTGAGCGCTCACCCCCGTCGGGGGCACACGCACCGCGCTGCGGAACCCCGCACGAACCCCGCCACTGCTGGTCCGGTCCGTTGTCCGGACACCGCGGGCGGTCGTAGCGTCCCGACCATGACCCTGCACTCCTCCGTCACCGTGCCCGGCCCCCGTCGGGTCGTCAGCGTCGACCTCGACGCTCCGCTGCCGCGCCTGGTCGCCGACGAGTCGGGTTCCTCCGCGCTCGTCGTCGGCTACCGCGACGGCTTCCCCGTCACCACCCTCGACGTGCTGCTCACCGCGGACCCGGCCGACGCCGCCCGCGCGATGGCGCCCCTGGTCGACGGCCTCGCACGGACCTCCGGTGCGACGGAGACCCCGATCCCCGACCTCGAGCTCCCGCTCATCTCGATCGTCGTGTCGACCATCGTCACCCGGGTCGAGGACATCCGGAAGCTGCTCGACTTCCTCGAGCACCTCGACTACCCGCGGTACGAGGTCATCCTCGTCGACAACCGCGTGAAGCTCCCCGAGGTCGACGCCCTGCCCGGGCTGCTCGAGGGCCGCGACGTCCGGCTGGTCACCGAACGCCGTCCGGGCTGCTCCGCCGGCCGCAACGCCGGGGTCGCAGCGGCGCACGGCGAGATCATCGCGTTCACGGACGACGACGTCCGGGTGGACGCACAGTGGCTCCGGTCCATCGGCACGCGCTTCGTCCGCGAGCCCGAGGTCGCCGCGGTCACCGGGATGATCCTGCCCGTCGAGCTCGAGACCCCCGCGCAGATCTGGTACGAGGCCTACTACGGCGGCTTCAGCGGCGAGCGCACCTTCCAGCCGGTGACGATCGTGCCGGACGACGTCCCCGGGGTCATGCGGCACGCGCAGGCCCGGGCCGTCCGCCCCGACGGCTCGGTGCAGAAGCACTTCGCCGTGTACGGCATCGGCGGCTACGGCGCCGGCGCGAACTGGGCGGTCCGACGGTCGGCGTTCGACGCCGTCGGCGGGTTCGACCCCGTGCTCGGTGCCGGTGTGCCCGCCCGCGGTGGCGAGGACCTGGCGATCTTCATCGACATCCTCTGGAGCGGTGGCCGGATCGGCTTTGAACCCCGTGCGGTCGTCCACCACCGGCACCGGCAGGACCTCGCCGGGCTGCACGGGCAGCTCCACTCGAACGGCGTCGGGTTCACGGCGCTGATGTGCGAGCTCATCGCGAAGGACCGCCGGCACGCGCTCGTGCTCGCGCGGCTGATGCCCCGCGCCGGCAAGATCAAGCTGAAGCAGCTCGTGTCGCGACTGGCCGGCCGGCGTGACGCCGCGGCCGAGAGCATCACCGAGGCCTCCACGACCCGGATCCCGCGCTCGCTGGCGTACCACGAGTTCCGCGGCTTCCCGGCGGGTCCGGCGGCGTACTTCCGCAGCCGTCGGTTCTGGCGCGAGGTCGAGGAGGGCCGCTTCCGCCCGTAGGCGGCGTGCAGGAGACGTCCGCACCGGACGGACGGGAGGCCCGTGGCAGCGTCGCCACGGGCCTCCCGTCCGTCCGGTGCGTGCCGTGCACGCGGAGCGCGGTCACCCGCGTCGCGACCGCCCGACGACGTACCGCCACGGGCCACCGAGCGCCGCCACGAGCTCGACGCGCTTGAGGCCGGCCGTCGCCTCGCGGAACGCGTCGTCGACCGGCCACCCGCCCACGGCGTCCACCGCGGCGGACACCTGGTCGGCGTCGGCACCGGTGCCCTGTCCGAGCGCGCCGAGCTGCCGCAGCGCCCCGACCGCCCGACGGAGCACGGCCAGTGCGGTGCGCGGGCGCAGCATGAGCTTCGCGACCCACGCGCCGAGGCCGGTGCCGTAGCCGAGCGCCTGCGAGCGCAGGGCCGCACGGTCCGGCCGGTGCTTGTGCCAGACGACGGCCGAGGGCTCCACGGCGAGCGCGCCGCCGGAGAAGAGCACCCGGGTGAACAGGTCCGGGTCCTCGCCGGCGCGGGCCAGGGTGCCCGGGCCGAGTGCGACGTCGAACCCGCCCAGGGCGAGCGCGGCCGAGCGGCGGAGCGACATGTTGGCACCGGTGCCGAACGCGCCGACGGAGAACGGGAACAGCGGCAGGTCGGCCGGCGGCGCCGACGTGCGGAACACCCGGCGGTCGGTGTTGCGCGCCCAGGTGACGCGCTCGTCGAAGTACCGCTGCGTGGGGGTCCGGAGTTCGCCGCTGGGCACGAGGCCGGTCACGCAGACGACGTCCGCGTCGCGGGCGTACGCGTCGGCGAGCGCTGCGAGCCAGTGCCGGTCGACGACCACGTCGTCGTCGACGAAGGCGACCACGGCCCCGGACGCGAGGGCGAGTCCGGCGTTCCGTGCGCGCGAGACGCCGGGTCGGGCCTCCAGGACGTACCGCAGCCGCGGGTCCGCGAGCGACGTGACCACGTCGCGGGTGGCGGTGGTGGTGGGCGCGTTGTCGACGACCAGGACCTCGAAGTCGTCGTGCTCGGACGCGAGCACCGAGCGCACGCAGCGGCGCAGGTCGTCCGGCCGGTCGCGGGTGCCGATGACGACGGAGATGCGCCCGACCGGCGTCCCCACGGGGGCGGCCGGGAGGCCCGTGGTGCGCAGCGCGCGCAGGGCCGGTCCCAGCTCGGCCGGGTCCACGCCGCCGTCCGCGTCGACGCTGACGTCGACGAACCCGGCGATCTCGCGTCCGTCACGGACGAGCAGGCGGGCGCGGCGGAAGCCGGTGGCGCCGGCGAGTTCGACGGCGGACGCGGCGAGCGCCTCCTGTCGGTCGACGGCGCCGACCCAGGCCGCGCCGGCCCAGGCGGGCACGTCCGGGGACGGCATCGCGGGCGTGAGCGTGAGCACGCGGGTGGTGGTGGCCTGCTGGTCGGTCATGGTCCGATGCTCCGGTGGGCCTGCTGCGGGGTCAACGGCGGCCGCCCGCGGTTGCGGCGACGGTCGTCCGACTTGCGGTTTGCCGCCAGTGCACACTCCCCGGACGGTAGGATCGTGAGGACGACTCGGCGGCAGCACGCCGGGCACGAGGAGGACGCATGTCGATGGGCCCCACCGACGAGCTCGGCGCCGTGCTCCCCTCGGAACAGAGCGTCTTCGTGGTCGACGCCGTGACCTGCGTCTGCGGCCACGTGCAGGACGCCCACGAGCACTACCGTCCGGGCACGGACTGCGCACTCTGCGACTGCCAGAAGTTCCGCAAGAAGCGCTGATCCGACGCTTTCGAGCACTGACCGATCGGGGGCGGTGCGGGAAACCGCCGCTTCCCCGCAGACGGGCACGGGTCGCCTTGTCGGCCCCGGAACGGCGCGGTTAGCGTCGCGTCCATGGCCATCTCCCCCGCGGTTCCCGCGTGCATCGTCCTCGCCCACGAGGACCCGGCACACGTGCGCCGACTCGTCGAGGCGCTCGACCCGTTCCCGGTGTTCCTGCACTGCGACGCGCGCACCCCCGAGACGGTGTTCCGCGCCATGACCGACGGGCTGCCGGACCGCGTCCGGCTGCTCCCCCGCATCCGGACCGGCTGGGCCCGCTGGGAGAACGTCGCCGCCGAGGTGTCCGGCTACCGGGCCGCCCTGGCCGAGACCGACGCCTCGCACGTGGCCGTGCTGACCGGCAGCGACTACCCGCTCGCGAACCCCACCGAGATCACGGCCCTGCTCGAGTCCCACCGCGAGGAGTCGTTCATCTCGGTCAACCCGCTGCCGTTCGCACCGTGGGGCCGTGACGGCGGCATCTCCCGCATCCGGTTCCGGCACTGGGCGTGGCGCAAGCACATGCTCCGGCTGCCGGTCCCCCGCCGCGTGCCGGCGAAGGTCTCCTTCGCCGGGGGCTCGCAGCTCAAGGTCCTCGCCCGTCGGCACGCCGCCGCGGTCGTGGACACCGTCGACCAGCGCCCCGACCTGGTCCGGTTCTGGCAGCGCACCTGGGTCGCCGACGAGACCTTCGTGCCGTCGGTGCTCAACTCGCCGTCGCTGACACCGGGGTTCGCCGACGAGCACGTCTCCCAGCCGCTCTGGTGGATCGGGTGGGACGGCACCGCGCGGAAGAGCCCGCCGTGGTTGACCGTCGCCGACGCGGGGCAGCTGCTCGAGCGTCGGACGGACGCGGACGTCGAGGTGCAGCACCTGTTCGCGCGGAAGTTCTCGACCGACCGGAGCGGTGACCTGCTCGACGTCGTGGACGCTGCCTTCGGGCTACGCCAGGGCGCGGCGACGGGGTCGGGGTCGGCGTCGGCGTCGGTGCCCGCGTCGGCGCGGCAGGATGCGGCAGCGGTGGTCGCACCGTGAGCTTCCCCCCGCAGACCCGCCGCGAGGCCCGCGCAGCGCGCGAGGCACCCGTCCCCGTCGCCGCCGTGCCCGAGTCGCTCGACACCGGGTCGGTCGCCGTGCGGAAGGGCGCCTCCGTCCTGTTCGGCCGCGGCCTGCTGTACGTCGTCGTCTGGTCGATGCAGCTCGTCGTCTCGTCGCTCATCTCCCCGGTGCTCGCACACCTCATGCCCCCGGCCGAGTTCGGCGTCCTCGCCTCGGCCATCGCCCTGTACCAGGCGCTCGTCGTGCTGGCCGTGCTCGGCATCGACCAGGCGTCGGTGCTGCAGCGGGCCGAGGACGGCGACGACCGCCGGGCGCGCGGCCTGCTCGCCGTCGGCATGGTCACCGCGATCATCGTCACCGTCGCCGCGCTCACCACGATCCCGGTCTGGGCCGACGCCGCCGGGTTCGTCGGCAACCACCCGCTGCTCCTCGTCGCGGTGCTCTGGACCGGCCCGGCCGCCATCGTGCAGATCTCCCTCGCGCTGCTCGTCGCCCAGGACCGCATCCGGGTCTTCGCGGTCACGAGCCTGCTGTCCTCGATCGGCGGCTCGGTCATCGGCCTCGGGCTCCTCACCTGGGTGCAGGCCGACGCGACCACCTACGCGTGGGGCGGCGTCGTCGCCCAGGGCGTGGCGATGGTCATCGGCATCGCGGCGACCCGCCCGCGTCTCGCCGGCCTGTTCGACCGCAGGACCACCGCCCGGGCGTTCCGCCTCGGCGTGCCGATCGCCCTCGGCAACCTGTCGTACTTCGTGCTGAACGCCGGCGACCGGATCGTCGTCCAGCGGCTGCTCGGCCCGGACGAGGTGGCCCGCTACCAGATCGCCTACGTCGTCGGCTCGGCCGTCATCCTGCTCCTGACCTTCACGAACCAGGCCTGGGCGCCGCACTTCGCCGCCCTCCGCGACCCGGTCGCCCGCCGACAGCTCGCGATGCACTCCCGCGACGAGCTGTACAAGATGCTCGGACCGGTCCTGCTCGCCGTGACCCTGGTGTCACCGGTCGCGCTGCCGATCCTCGCCCCGGCGTCGTACCGCGTGCAGGAGCTCTCGGTCGTCGTCTTCGTCGTCGCGATCACCGCGTTCCCCGTCGTCGCCAGCGGCGCGACCGGACGCCTGCTGCTGGTCGAACGCCGCGGTGTCGCCGTCGGGGTGATCGCCGCGATCGCCGGCGCCGTGAACATCGGCGCGAACCTCGTGCTCGTGCCCGTGCTCGGCATCGCCGGCGCGGGCCTCGCCACCGTCGTCGCCTACGCGATCCTGGCCGCCATGCAGTTGCTGGCCCTGCCCGATCGCCGCGAGTGGCGCGGACCGGGAGCCCGGATCGTCCTGACGACCCTCGCCGCGCTCGTCGTGGCCGCCGCGTCCCTGCTCCTGCCGCAGGACGTGCTCTGGAACTGGGTCCGCGTCGCCGGGGTGGTCGCCTGCCTCCCCTGGTTCCTCCGCCGACTGAAGACCGCAAGGGGTGGTGTCTCGTGAGACCGCGACAGACTGCAACCGACGGCACCCGCCGACTCCGCGTCGGCGTGCTGGTGACCGGACTCGCCATCACCGGCGGACTCGAACGCTGCGTGCTCGAGGACACCCGCGAGCTCGTCGCCGCCGGCCACGAGGTCGAGGTCTGGCACCGGAACGCCCAGTCCCCGCGCGCCGCCGAGGGCCCGCCGCCCTACGAAGCGATGGGCGTGCGCCTGGTGGAGGCAACCGACTACCGGTTCGGCATCACGACCGCTCTCCGCGACGCCTGGCGTTTCGCCCGCGAGGGGCTGCGGATCCGACGGTCGCACCTCGACGTCCTCTGGCTGAACCGCCCCGAGTACCTGCCGTTCGGCCGCGTCGCGTCGCTCGTCTCCGGCATCCCGCTCGCGGTGCACCTGCACCACGCGCCGAACTACCGGCGGCTCGGACCGATCGCCGGCGGCCGCACCCGCTACTTCGCCGTCTCGCACGCGATGGCGCGCGCCTGGGCGGCCTCCGGCGTGCCGACGGACCGCATCACGATCGTGCCGAACGGCGTCGACACCGACGCGTTCCCGGCCGCGACCCCGGCATCCGTGCACGACGCCCGCGCGGCACTCGGCATCGCCGAGGACACCCCGACGGTGCTGTACTACGGTCGGCTCACCCGGTCGAAGGGCGTGCTCGCCCTCCTGGAGGCATGGGGTCGCGTCCGCACGGCCGCTGCGGCACGCGTGCCGGTCACCACTCCCCCCGTGGCCGGTCACACGGCGCCCGCACCGCTCCTCGTGCTGGCCGGTGCCCTGTACCCGGAGGAAGCCGACGCCGTGCACGCCGCGATCGACGCGCTCCCCGCCGGTTCCGTGCTCGTGCTCCCCGAGCGGGACGACGTCGTCCCGCTCCTGCACGCCGCCGACGTCGTGGTGGCGCCGTCCATCGAGCCCGAGGGCTTCGGCCGGGTCGTGGTCGAGGCGATGTCCGCCGGCCGTCCGGTCGTCGCGGCCGCATCGGGCGGCACCGGGGAGATCCTGTCCGGTGACTGGGCGCGGTACACCGTCGACCCGGCCGACGCCGACGCACTGGCGGAGAAGCTGCTCGACACCCTCGACGACGCCGAGCTCGACCCGTCCCTCGCCGCCCGGTGCCGCGCGTGGGTGCGTGACCGCTACGGGCGCGAGCCGCACGTGCGCGCGCTGCTGCAGGCGCTGCTGGCACACGCCCGGCGCTGACCGGACCGGGCCCGCGTCGTCCGTGCGCGCCTGGCTGCGGCGGCGTCGATCTGCGCCGGGCTCGGCGGCGTCAGCCGGCGGTGGGGTCCGTGGACGGCAGCGTGGCCCGGGGGCTCTCGCCGTCCGCGGGCACGTCGATCGTCATCCAGTCGACCAGCAACGACCCGGCGGCGTCCCGGGGCGGCAGGCCCTCGAGGGATCCCGTCTGCACGACCAGGTGCATGCGCTCCACGGGGATGTCCTGTGTGGTGCTCCCGACGACCTCGTCGTCGACCAGGAACGACATCCGCGACGGCGTCCACTCGATCGTGTACGTGTGCCAGTCGGCCAGCGACGCGTCGGTCTCGTGGTGGACGCACTTCTCGGCCGGGTCGACCAGGCAGTGCACGTTGAGCCAGGCGGGCGCACCGAGCGCACCCTCGGGGAAGTCGATCTCGCCGTGCGCCCAGACGTTCTCGTCGCTCCAGAGCAGCACCGCCACCCCGTAGCCGTCGACCTCGTCGCTCTTCATCCGGATGCTGTACCGGCCGGAGGTCTGTCCGCCCCATCGTCCGTCGACGAGCGGCACGACCCCGCCGGCGAGCGGGGTGCCCGCCTTCGTCGTGCGGAGGTGCATGTCGAGCATCCCGTCGTGGGCGCTCAGCGTGGACGCCTGGTACCGACCGGTCCCCGCGGTGTCCGCGAAGCCGTGGTAGACGGTGAACCGGTCGTCGTAGGCCGCCTCGAACCCGCCGGACGGGGCGGACTCGTCGAAGTCCTCGGAGAACACCCGCTTCCAGCCGTCCCCGTCGCCGGTCGGCATCGCGACCCCGCTGGGGCCGGGGCCGACGGAGGTCGTGCCGGTGGTCGCCGCGGCGACGGCACCGACCGCGACCACCAGGGCGGCGGCCACGATCGCGACCCGTCGTCCCCGTGTCCGGAGCGGGGTGCGGTGACGGGAGGTGCCGAGGCCGTGCGCGGGCGGGGCGCCGTGCGCGGCGGCCGACTGCTCGGCGACGGGGCGGGGGCCGTCATCGTCCGGGGTCATCCAGCTGTCCATGCGCGGACCTCCGAGAGACCGACGTTGATCGTGCTGTTCGACACCCCGGTGGTGGTGAACCGCACCCAGGTGACGTTGCGGGCGGTGAAGTCGACCGTCCGGGCGCTGCCGTCGTTGGGGAGCTCGCCCACGGCGACCTGGCTGCCGTCCGAGAACGTCAGCGTGCCGCTCGTGATCTGGTCGTCGCTGTTCGGACGGTCGTGCAGGACGATGCGCTGGAGCGCGACCGGAGCGGCCCAGTCGAGCTGGATCCAGATGCCGGTCCGTCCCCAGGGCACGGCCCACTCGGCGGTGTGGTCGACCGGGTGGCCGGACACCACGCCGTCGACGGCCTTCGCGACGGTCTGGCCGTCGGCCGGGTTGTCGGCGATCGCCGTCGGGGTGGCCGAGCCGGTGACGTCCCGCAGGCCCGGAGTGGGCGTCGGGGTCGGCGTGGGGGTCGGCGTAGGCGTGGGCGTCGGAGTAGGGGTCGGGGTCGGCGTCGGCGTCGGCGTCGGCGTCGGCGTCGGCGTCGGCGTCGGGGTCGTACCGCCGCTGCTCGCCGGGGAGAACGCGCGGATCTCGGCGAGTCCGACGTTCTGCGTCCCGCCACTGACCGAGGTCACCGTGAACCGCACCCACGTGACACTGCGCGCCGCGAACGTGATCCGCTGCACCGCACCACCGTTGTGCAACGCCGGCACCGTCACACTCGAGCCGTCCGAGAACGTCAACGTCCCACCCAGCACCTGGTCCACTGCGTTCGGCCGATCAGCGAGGTCGACCGCGTCCAACGCCGTCGCCCCCGCCCACCCGAGCTGGATCCAGGTCCCCGCACGACCGGACGGCGCAACCCACTCCGCCGTCGGCGCATCCGGGTACCCGCTCACCACACCGTCGACCGCCTTCACGGCCGTCTGACCATCAGCCGGGTTCTCCGCACTCGCCGTCACCGACGCCGCACCCGTCACGTCCTTGTGTGCGGGGGTCGGGTCCGTGGGGTCGGTGGGGTCCGTCGGCACGGGCGAGCCTGCGGTGTACTGCCGGCTGAGCCACGAGGTCTCGGGTCGAGCCGAGCAGGCCTCGTACGAGGCGCAGGTCTCACTGTCGTGCGCGGCGTAGGTGAAGAACGCGTCGGCCTTCGCCTGGGTCTCGGCCGTCGTCAGGTTCGCCGGACGGTCGGCGATCGGGTACCCCATGTACCCGGTGAAGCCGTGCGCGCCGGTGTACTGCTGCTGCACCTGGTCGGTCAGGTACGCGACCGTGTGGTGGTCGCTGTGGTCCCCGTCGCCGTACTCGCCCTCGTGGTCGAGGGTGTGGATGTCCGTCGGTGCGAAGTCCTGCACGATCCCCTGCAGCGTCGCCCGGAGCTGCGCGAGCGTGTACGTGGCGGCGTGCGGGGCATCCGCGACGGTGTGCAGCGTGTCCATGTCGCCCGTGTACAGGCGCTGGAGGCTCTCGTAGCCGTTCGCCCAGAAGCCGTTGCCCTCGACGTTGCCGTCCGGCAGGTCCATGAAGACCAGGCTGATCCGCGGGTCGGCGGTCAGGGTCTCGGTGAGCAGGGTCCGTCCGGCGACCGTCGTGGAGCCGGTCGTCGACGCCGGGTCGACGCCCGCCATGCTCGCGTAGGCGGCCATCAGCCCGACCTGGCGTTCCTGCCAGTACCAGTCGGGCTTGCCGGCGTCGCCGGCCGTGACGATGACGGAGCGCACGCAGCGCCCCGCCTCGATGTCCTTCCGCAGGTCCGTGCCCTGGAAGAGCAGGTCGTCGTCGGGGTGGGCGACGACGTTGAGCACCCGCCCGGCGCTGCAGTCCGCAGCCGCAGCCGCGGCCGGCTGGACGGCGAGGTTCGACGCGACCAGCACGGCGAGCACGGTGGCGAGCACGCCCGCGACGGACGCGACGGTGGCCCGTCGCGTCCGTCGCGGTCTGTCGGAGGTCGGTTCAGTCGGTCGCATGGCGCAGGCCCTCCGTCGTCAGCTCGTACATCGCGGTCGTCCCCGACGACCAGACCCGCTTCCAGTAGGGCGAGGACGCCATGGCGGCGGCGAGCTCCTGGTAGTCGGCGTCGCTCTGGTAGCCGTACCGCTCGTCGTAGGCGCCGAAGGGCTCCGCGACCAGGGCGTAGTAGCCGGTGGCCGACCAGTTCACGACGAGCTCCCGCGTCACGTTCGACAGGTCCGACTCGGCGTCGTAGCCGCCGGTCGGGTCCGGGTACGGGCCGAGCGCTTCGCGGGACAGGTAGCCCACGTCGAAGTACCGTGCTCCGGTGTTGCTCGGGACGGCGTTGGCCGACCCGGTGAGCAGCATCACGGAGCCCGCGGGTGCCGTGCGGTCGTAGTACTGCGTCGCCGCCGACTGGCTCCGGGTCATGACGCGGTTCCAGTCGAGCGAGGTCTGTCCGAACGCACCGATCGCGACGAGCGCCGCCACCGCTGCTCCGGCGACCGCGAACCGCACCGCGGACGGACGCATCGCGCGCTGCAGGACCGCCCCGGCCGGGGCGAACCGACCGGCGGGCATCGGGAGCGCCGCCGCCAGGATCGCGATCCACGGCGTCGCGAAGAGCACGACGCGGAAGACGCCCTCCTGGCCGTAGTTCGTGGCGACGAGCAGCGAGATCGGGCTCGCGGCGGTGGCGAGGAGCGCCCAGTGCGTCCGGTCGCGCCGCATCAGCACCGTCAGCACGGCGATGAGCCCGAGCACCACGAGCGCGGCTGCCGGGATGTCGAACGCCAGACGCGTGACGAGCGGCTTCGGCAGGACCGTCATGTCGTGCGCGGGCGGCTGCACGTTGTCGAGCACGCGTCCGACCGCCGCGAGCGACAGGAACCGCCCGAGGATGTCGCCGTTCAGCGCGGCGAAGACCACCGCCGGCACGAGCACGACGGCGGGCAGCCACCAGGGGCGGAGCATCCGGAACACGATGAGCGTGACGAGTGCGGCGACCGTCAGGTACGGCGAGATCTGGTGGGTCACGGCGAGCACGATGCCGATGAGGGTGATCGCGACGATCCGCGAGAGCCCCACGCGCCGTGCCCGCGGCTTGGCGGCGACGGAGCCGTCGGCGGTGGTGGCGGCGGCGTCGCGCAGCGGTCCGGTGGCGAGCACGAGGATCACGATCGACATCAGGATGCCGGTCGACTGCGGCGAGAAGTACGTGGTGTTGAGCGAACCGGTCATCGCGGTCAGCAGCGCTGCGATCCACGGCCGACGGGCGCCGGGCAACCAGTGCGCCGCGAGCACGCCGACCGCGATGGTCGTGCTGAAGGCGAGCAGGACCGGCACCCACGCGGCGATGAGGATCGTGTTGACGATGCCCCCGACGTCGGCGACCCATGCGGCGCCGGCGAACAGGCCGGACCAGGTCTGGAAGATGTCGGCCGACGGGTTGGTCCCACCGAACTGGCGGATGTACTCGACGACACCGATGTGCCTCGCGGCGGCGGTCACGGTGGGCACGCCGTACGTGATCGCCTGGGCGAGCTGCACGACGCCGCCGAGCACGACGACGGGCACGGCGAGCGCGCGGCCGCGGACCAGGGCGATGACCGCCGCGGCGACGACGAGCACCAGGCCGACGACCAGGCCGGGGCCGAGCGAGCCGAACAGTCCGGCGGGCACCGGGTCGCCCATGTGGGTGAGCGCGGCGACGACCACCACGACGAGCCCGCCGAGCGAGAGCGCCGTCACCGTGGCGGTCGTGCTCCACCGGGGCCGAGCGGTCTCCCGGTGCACGAGGCCGGCGCGACGGAGCTCCGCCAGGTCACGCGGCACCGAGACGACGAGCGCCGCCGCGGTGAGCACGACGACACCGACGAAGGGGACCGTCGGCGCCCAGATGTGGAAGGTCGCCATGGTGTAGCCGATGCCGATCGTGCCGACGAGCGACCCGGTGACGGCGAGGACGGCGAACCGTGCGAGGGACATCGGACGGACGAGCAGCATCGGGGCGACCCCGAGCAGCGCGAACAGGAAGACCGCGACGGCGCTCGCCCGCAGCGTGGGCAACTCGACGACGCTGCCGACGGCGGCCAGCACGAGCGTCAGCACGACGATCGCGGCGGCGCCGAGTCGGGCCACCGGGCTCATCGCGCCGCCCGGGGTCGGTCGTGCCGGCCCCGCGGTGTCGAGGCCGCGCTGCAGCTCGTGGCGACCGTGCGCCGTCCGGTCGATCGTCCCCGCGCCGCCCATGCGTTCGCGGAGCGCCAGGACCGGTGCGGTGAGCACGGATCGCCGCTCGACGCGACGCAACCGGCGCTTCGTCGCCGCGAACTCCGCGTCGACGGCGTCGACGGTGTCCGCGTCACGCGCGGCGCCCGTCCCGTGGCCGTTCGCCGGAGCAGCGTCGGCAGCGTCGTCGCCCTGCTCGAGGCCGAGGCGTGCGAAGGCGCTGATGGCCTCCGGCGCCGCGTCCACCGAGGCGGTCAGCGTGTCGCGGTCGAGTGCGTTCTTGGTCATCCAGGCTCCGAGTCCGTGGCCGTGCGCGGCAGCGGCGGCGCGGAGCGACGCGACGTCGTCCGCCGATCGCTGCCACGCGATCGCGGCCGGTTCGACGGCGATCGCGGATCCGGCGAACAGCAGTCGTGTGAAGAGGTCGAGGTCGTCGCCGCCGCCGACGCGGGTGCCGGGACCGAAGGCGGTGTCGAACCCGCCGATCCGGAGCGCGGTCGCGCGGTGCACGGCGAGGTTCGCGCCGGTGCCGTAGGCCGAGGCGGCGAAGGGGTGCAGCGGGAGGTCGTCGACCGGGTCGTCGAGCCGGAACACCCGCCGGTGGACGGTCCGCCCACCGGGGGTGCGGTCGTCGTGCCAGCGCTGCGCCGGCGTCCGGAGCTCGGCACTCGGCACGAGCCCGGTGACGCAGGCCACGTCGGGGTCGGCCGCGAAGGCACGGGCGATGGCGGCGATCCAGTCGCCGTCCACGACGGCACCCTCGTCCACGAACGCGACGACGTCGCCGGTCGCGACGAGCAGGCCGGCGTTCCGCGCGGCGGCGAGGCCGCCCTCGGGCGCCGGGATGGTGGTGACGCGACGTCCGCTGATGTCGACCGTCGCCACCCCGCCGTCGTCGGCGCCGTGCGAGACGACGACGACGTCGAAGTCGGGGTGCCCGTTCGCGAGCACCGACCGCATGGTCGTGCCGGCGGCGCCGTCCGTGCAGAGCACCACGGTGACGGACGGCAGCACCAGACCTGCTGCCGGCCGACGCTCGGGTGCCGGCATGGGCCGGATCGCGCGCAGGAGCGCACGGACGTCGATGGTGCCGCCGATGCGACGGCGTTCGGTGATCTCGGCCTCGACGAAGCCGAGGGGCTCGCCGTGGTCGCGGACGAGCAGGCGGGCACGCCCGTACCCGGCGGATCCCTGCAGGGCGATGACGTCCCGGTGGCTCGACGCGTGCACGTCGGCACGGTCGACCTCGCCGACCCAGAGCGCGCCGTCCCAGGTGGGGACGAGCGGCCCGGTCACGACCGGCGAGAGGACCATCGCCAGGGTCGCGCGGGTCACGGTGTGCCCACCGGCTGCGGGAGCGGTGCGGGTGCGGGCGGGGTCCGCACGACGACGGTGCCGAGGACCCGGCCGACGGCGTAGCCCGCGACCGTCGAGACGACGGAGAGCGCGATGGCGTACGCCCGCAGTCCTCCGCCACGACCGACGTGGCGCAGTTCGCGCAGCACGGCGCCCGGGATCACCCGGGTCAGGTAGGTCGACTCGCTGGCGAGCGAGTCGCCGGTGCCGACCCGACGGCTCAGCACGGCCTTCGAGATGCCCTCGTAGTAGCTGCGGCGGCGCAGGTAGCGCATCGTCACACGGTCCGGCGAGACCCGGTGCGAGACGTTCGAGCGCGGTTCCTGCCGGATCCGCGCGCCGGGACGGGCCTGGGCGATGCGGATGCAGAGTTCGGTCTCCTCGCAGCCGAGCGGCTGGTTGCCGACGCGGCCGATGCCGGAGCGGAAACCGCCAGCGAGCAGGATCGCGTCGCGGCGGAACGCCATGCTCGATCCGATGACGTTGCGGACGTCACCCGGGGTCTCGGGCAGCCCGCGGTACGAGCACCCGACGATCCAGAGCAGTTCGTCGGCGTACGGGCCGGGGCCGGTCGCGGTCGGCCAGGACGGCGTGGCACGACCGCCGACACCGACGACGTCGGGGTCCTCGAGCGCGGTGAGCATGTGCCCGAGCCAGTCGGGGTCCGCGGTGGCGTCGTCGTCCAGGAACGCGACGACGTCGGCGTCGGTCAGGGCGACACCGGTGTTCCGGGCCCCGGAGAGTCCGCGGTCCTCGGTGTTCGGGACGACCCGGAGTTCCGGCCAGCGCGCGGCGGCGCGGGCCAGGAGCTCGGGCTCGTGGTCGATGACGACCACGACCTCGGGGGCCTCGGGCTGGCGCTTGGCCGACTCGACGCTGTCCTGCAGGTCACCCCAGCGCTGCTGGGTGTAGGCGCAGATGACGACCGCGACGGTCGTCACGCGACGTCCTCCTCGAGGGCGACGACGGACGCGACGACGGCTGCCCCGGCGACGGCGGACGCGGCGACGGGGGTCGCGACGGACGCACCGACTGGCGTCACAGCGACGGGCGCAGCAGCCGGCGCGGCGAGCTGCTCGGCCGGCGGGACGACGCTCATCGCCGCGCGACGGACCTCGGCACGGCCGATGGCGGCGCGACGACGCTCGTGCATGATCGACTTCAGCACGCGGATGCCGTCGGTCACGGCGTTGAGGTTGCTGGAACCGTGCACCCGGAGCTTCTCGTGGCTCGGCACCTCGGTGATCGCGAGCTCGGCGGCCGACCAGCGGCAGGTCAGGACGGTCTCGATCTCGAACCCGTCGCCCCACAGCATCGAACCGTCGGCCGGCCTCGGCAGCTCGGACGACAGCAGACCGATCTCCGGCAGGACGTCCGCCCAGAAGGCGTTGTAGCCGTAGCAGAGGTCGCTGTAGCGGGTGCCGAGGATGATGTTGCAGAGCATGTTCAGGCCGCGGTTGCCCATGTTCCGGACGATCGTGATGTCGTCGCTGCCACCGCCGAGCGAGTACCGGGTGCCCTTCGCGACGTCGGCGCCGTCGACGAGTGCCTGGACGAACCGCGGGATCTCGTCGGGGTCCGCGGAGCAGTCGGCGTCGAACATGACGACGATGTCGCCGGTGACCGCCTCGAAGCCGCAGGCCAGGGCGTTGCCCTTGCCCTTGCGGGTCTGGTGCACGACGCGGATGTCGGGCATCACGCGCTGGGCGGCGGCGATGGTGTCGTCGACGGAGTTGCCGTCGACCAGGATCACCTCGTACACGGGCGGGAGCTTCGGGAGGATGATCTCGAGGTTGCGGGCCTCGTTCCGTGCCGGGATGACGACGGAGACCCTCGGGTCTGCAGGGCGAACGGTACGTGCGGGCATGGCGCGGTCCTGTCGGGTCAGGGTTGCTGTCGGGTGGTGGCTCGTCGAGACGAGCGGCGCGTCCTCGGATGACGCACCGGCGACGGTGACCGTCGTCGGTCGAGCAGCGGGACGCGGGTACGACGCCGCCTGCTTGCCGCGGGTGAGTGGGTACTCTCCCCCGCGGTTCCAACCATCGCCGTGGCCAGCGGGAGGGTCAATGCGCGGTGCGGTCCCTTGCGGACACCCGGGTGCGGATACGGAAACCCGCAACCCTCGTGCAGGTTGGCGGTCCGGTACGGCGGCCGGCGGGTGGTGGACGCAGGACGAGCGGACGGGAGGCGCGGTGCCACCCGGCACCGCGCCTCCCGTCCGCTCGTGGGCCGGTCTCAGACCTGCGGCACGTCCGCCGTCTCGAAGGCGGCCCGCAGCGCGACCGCGAGCTCGGCGACGTGCGGTTCCCGCAGCAGCGACGTGTGCTCGCTCGCGATCCGCACCATCTCGGTGGGCCCGCGCAGCAGGGCGGACCACCCGGCCGCATCGGGGTTGGCGTCGGCGAGCACGTAGGTGGCGCGCCCGTGGAACGGCGTCGCGTGGTGGCGCCTGGTGACGATCTCGGCCTGGTCGAAGAAGGCGTCGAAGTCCTTCTGCCCGCCGTGTCGCAGCACGCCGGCGGTGTACGCGCGGAGCCGCTTGGCGAGCTGCGCCCCGTACGGCACACCCGCGGGCAGGACCCGCCTGACGGCCCGGTCGAGCCCCCGCTGCACGGCCCGGACGGCGGTGTTCGGCTGGTCGCGTGGCTCCATCCGGCCGAAGTGCAGGCGGGCCTGTTCGGACTTCGTGCGGGGCAGGTAGGTGTCGAGCAGCACGACGTGCTCCACCTGCTCGCCGCTCTCGGTCAGGAGCCGGGCGATCTCGAGCGCGACGAGTCCGCCGAGCGAGTGCCCGACGAGCAGGTAGGGGCCACGGGGCTGCACGATGCGCATCAGGGCGAGGTAGCGGCGGGCGCTCCGCTCGATGTTCCAGTCCGGCATCCCACGGCGCTCGAGGGCGTGCTGCTGGAACGCGTACAGGTCGTGTGCGGGCAGGTGCCGCGAGAGCGGCAGGAACGTCAGTGCCAGGGCACCGCCGCCGGCGAAGCAGAACACCGGCGGACGGCCGCCCTCGCGTGCCTCGGACACCTTCACGACGTCGGGGTGGCTCGGCAGCGCGCTCGTCCCGCTCCGCACCCGTCGGGCGAAGGCGCGGAGCGTCGGGTGCTCGAGCACGTCCGAGGAGCGTAGGTCGACCCCGAGCCGGTCCTGCACGACGGCGAGCATCTCCTCGGCGGACAGCGAGTCGCCGCCGAGCGCGGAGAAGTCCTCGTCGAGGTGCACGCCCCGCAGGCCGAGCACCTCGGCCCAGATCTGCCCCACGACGAGCTCCCACTGGTCGTACTCGCCCTCGACCATCTCGGTCTCGACGCTCGGCGCCCCGGGGAGTTCGGCCCGGTCGACCTTGCCCCGCTCGTTCCGCGGCAGTTCGGTCATCGGCACGATCGACGCCGGCACCATGTACTCGGGCAGCCGCTCACGGAGCGCCCGTCGGAGCGCACCCGGTGCCGGGGTGCGGTGCCCCGGGCGACCGACCACGTAGGCGACGAGCCGGGTGACGGAACCGGGGTCGACCTGTGCCGTCACGACCGCGTCGTGCACCTCGGGGACCGCGCGGAGGGCCGCCTCGACCTCACTCGGCTCGACCAGGTAGCCACGGACCTTCACGGCGTCGTCGGACCGGCCGAGCAGCACGAGCCGGCCGTCGGGGTCGACGCGTGCCAGGTCGCCCTGCCGCCAGCTCGGGGTCCCGACGGGGATGCTGGCGGCGGCCTCGGCCTCGCCGGTGCGTCCGGCTCGTTCGGCGGTCTTCTCCGGCGCGCCCCAGTAGCCTGCGGTCAGGGCGTCGGAGACGACGACGAGCTCGCCGGTCTCCCCCGGGTCGGCGGGGCTGCCGTCCTCACGGAGCACGAGGACCGTCTTGCCGGGCAACGGCCACCCGGCGGGCACGACGCCCTCGGGCACCGGCTCCCCAGGCGCCACCGGGCAGTACGCGACGCACGCGGTCTCGCTCGAGCCGAAGGCGTTCAGGAGCAGCGTGTCCTGGTCCAGGTGGGGTCGGGCCGCGGCGAGGTCGGCCCCGGTGACGGACTCGCCCGTGGTCATCAGGAAGCGCAGCCCGCCGAGCACCGGTGCGGCCCCGGCTGCGGTCCCGTGCGACCCGGGGGCGTTCTGCGACCCGATGATCGACCGCAGCAGGTGCGGGGTGCAGACGAGCACGTTCACGTCGTCCTCCCGGAACCGCCCGAGCAGCCGCTCGACACCGAGTTCACGCGGCTCGAGCAGCACGATGGTGCCGCCGCAGAGCAACGTGTCGAACGAGAACAGGAGCCCGGCGGCGAAGGACAGCGGCAGGACGACACCGAGCCGGTCGCCGGGGCCGAGGCCGAGC
Organism: Curtobacterium sp. MCSS17_006; assembly: GCF_003234215.1. Lineage (NCBI taxonomy): Bacteria > Bacillati > Actinomycetota > Actinomycetes > Micrococcales > Microbacteriaceae > Curtobacterium > Curtobacterium sp. MCSS17_006. The sequence continues at coordinate 237,018 of NZ_QKSO01000004.1, forward strand.
GCGACCGCGTCCTGTTCGGCATCGGCGATCTGCTGCCGGTGCGTCAGGACGACGCCCTTCGGCATGCCGGTCGAGCCGGAGGTGAAGACGATGGCGAAGGGGTCCCGCCCGCCGGGGCGCACGCCGACGGTGTCCGCCGACGGGGCTGCGCCCGGTTCGCCCGCGTCCAGCAGTTCGCCGAGTGCGTGCACCCGGCCGTCCCGCTCCGCGACGACGTCGGCGGCCAGCGCCGCACGCTCGGTGTCTGCCACGACCTCGTCGACGCCGGCGAGCCGGGCCACGTGCGCCAGGCGTGCTGCGGGCAGGTGGTCGTCGAGCACCACCACGGTCCGTCCGGCACGCACCAGCGCGAGGATGCCGATCACGGCCTCGGTCGACTGCCCCGCCATCAGCCCGACCGGCTTCGATGCCCCGCCCGGGGTGTCGCCGACGCCGGCGCCGCTGTGGTCGTCGGGTCGGAGCGTCACAGCCAGGGCTGCGGCCAGCGCGCGCGAGGCCCGGTCCGCTTCGCCGTAGGTGTACGGACGGCCGTCCCCCGCGAGCGCGGCGGCGGCGCCCCGGAGCGCCACCACGCGGTCCCAGCGGTCCAGTACGGAGTGGTCGGCCGCCGCGGGCACGGCTGCGGGGTGGTTCCAGGGATCGACGGTCGTCAGCGGGTCGACGGAGGTCACGATGACACCTCGGGTGCTCAGCAGCGGACCGCCACGACTCCCGCGACGGTCCTCCGACCGTAGGTCCGCGTTCCCCCGGCCCGCGAGCAGGCTCCGGCCCGGTGCGGGGAACCGCAACCGGCCTGGAGGCGCGGCCTGCGCCCGCCACGGACGGTACGACTCCGGAACGACCGGTCCACCGCCGTGGGCGCCTTCCGCACGGCGGCTCGCCCGGCTCGGGGATCGTGCGGTTCCGCGCAACCTCCGGATCAGCCGTGGCGCGACCGTGGATGCGCCGTGCATCGCCGATGAGGACGCTCGGAACGAGAAGGTCCCGGAAACGAGAACAGCCCCCGGGATGTCCCGGGGGCTGTTCGTCGAGTGCTGGGGTACCTGGACTCGAACCAAGAACGACGGTACCAGAAACCGCTGTGTTGCCAATTACACCATACCCCAAAAGGCCTGTCGGCCTTCTGGCCCGGTCACCCGGGGCACGATCAATTACTGTACAGCATCCCGGAGGTCCGCAAGACCACCCACCAGGTCTCGGTGCACGGCGGCGGCGGTCGCGGCTCCGTGTCCGGCGGCGACGATGAGCTGCTCCGGCCCGGGAGGTGTGACGTCTCCCACGGCGTAGAGCCCCGGGACGGACGTCCGGCCCACCCGGTCGACCACGAGGAGTCCCTGCGCGTCGCGCTGGAGCCCCTCGAGCGCCTCGGGCGTGTCGCCGTTCGCGGCCGTGTTCCCGCTCGTTGCGCTCGGACTCGTGGTGGCGCTGGTGCGCAGCCAGTCGAGGTCGGCGTGCCACACGGGTCGGACGAACCCGCCGGCCCGTGGCTCGACGTGGCCGTCGGCGAGCCGGACACCGGTCATCCCGGTGCGATCGCCCTCGAGGTCCTCGACGACCCGCTCGTCCACGACGACCCCGGCGGCCGCCAGTCGAGCGCGGCCGGCGTCGTCGAGCGGTGCCACGCCGTTCGTGTAGACGATCAGGTCGTCGGTCCACGCGGCGATGAGCAGTGCGCGGTCGACGACGTCGTCGGTCTCGCAGATGAACGCGAGCGGCTGCCCGGCCTTGTCGTACGCATCGCACTCGACGCAGCTGTGCACCGCGGTGCCGTAGAACGCACGCAGCATCGGCAGCGCCGGGAACTCCTCACGCAACCCCGTCGCCACGACGACCGTCCGGGCCCGGGCCTCGAGCTCGGTGCCCCGCCACGAACCGTGCACCCGCCAGGTGTCCGTGCCGCGGTCCGGGGTCACCAGGTCGACGACGGACTGCACGACCGTCGCCTCCGGGTACCCCTCGACCTCGGTCCGCCCGAGCTTGCGGAGTTCGAGCGGCGAGATGCCATCGCGCGTCAGGAACCCGTGCGACCGCAGCGTCGCGGCGTTCCGGGGTCGGTTCGCGTCGACGAGAAGCACGGTCCGCTTCGCCCGGACCAGGTTGAGCGCAGCGCTCAGCCCGGCCGGCCCGGCGCCGATGACCGCGACGTCGTGCACGACCTGGTCGGCGTGCTCCGTGCTGCTCACGGTCGGTCAGCGCGCCGCGAGGGCGCGGAGCCGGGTCAGGGTGGACTCCTTGCCCAGGATCTCCATCGACTCGAACAGCGGCGGACTGATCCGGCGTCCGGACACTGCCACGCGCAGCGGGCCGAAGGCGACGCGGGGCTTCAGGCCGAGCTCGTCGATGAGGGCCCCACGGAGCGCACCCTCGATGGCCTCGGTGGTCCAGTCCTGGACGCCCTCGAGCGCGGCGGTACTCGCGGTCAGGACCGTCGCCGTGTCGCCCTTGAGCGAGGCCAGCGCGTCGTCCTCGACCACGAGGTCGGCGTCGGAGGTGAACAGGAAGCCGAGCATCGCCGGCGCCTCGCCGAGCAGCTGCATGCGCTCCTGCACGAGCGGGGCGGCCTTGGTCAGGACCTCGAGCTGCTCCGGGGTCGCCGGGTCGCTGATGAACTCCGACAGGTACGGCAGCAGACGCGACCGGAAGTCCTCGGGCGCCAGCAGACGGATGTGGTCCCCGTTGATCGCCTCGGCCTTCTTGTGGTCGAAGCGGGCCGGATTCGGGTTCACGTCGGTGACGTCGAACGCCGCGACCATCTCGTCGATCGAGAACACGTCGCGGTCGGGCCCGATCGACCAGCCGAGGAGTGCCAGGTAGTTGACGAGCCCCTCCGGGATCATGCCGGCGGCGCGGTGGTGGAACAGGTTCGACTCGGGGTCACGCTTCGAGAGCTTCTTGTTGCCCTCCCCCATCACGTACGGCAGGTGTCCGAACACGGGGATGGAGGGCGCGAGGCCGATCTCGTACAGCGCCTCGTACAGGGCGATCTGGCGCGGGGTCGACGACAGCAGGTCCTCGCCCCGGAGCACGTGCGTGATGCCCATCAGGGCGTCGTCGACCGGGTTGGTGAACGTGTACAGCGGCGTGCCGTTCGGACGGACCACCACGAAGTCGGGGAACGTGCCCTGCTTGAAGGTGATCTCCCCACGCACCAGGTCGTCGAAGCTCAGGTCGCGATCGGGGACCCGCAGACGGAGCGCCGGCTCGCGGCCCTCGTCGCGGAACGCCTGGCGCTCGGCATCGGTCAGGTCGCGCTCGTGGTTGTCGTAGCCCTGCTTGGGGTCACGACCGGCCGCCTTGTTGCGGGCCTCCATCTCGTCCGGCGTGACGAAGGACTCGTAGATGTGCCCCGACTCCTTGAGCTTCGCGATCACGTCGTCGTAGATCGCGGTGCGCTCGGACTGCCGGTACGGTCCGTGCTCGCCGCCGGCGTCCACGCCCTCGTCCCAGTCGAGCCGCAGCCAGCGGAGCGCGTCGAGGATCTGCCCGTACGACTCCTCGCTGTCGCGGGCGGCGTCGGTGTCCTCGATGCGGAACACGAGCTTGCCGCCGGTGTGGCGAGCGTAGGCCCAGTTGAAGAGCGCGGTACGGATGAGCCCCACGTGCGGGGTCCCCGTCGGGCTCGGGCAGAAGCGGACGCGGATGTCGGAGCCGGAGGCAGTGGTGAATGGCGCAGTCATGACCCGACAACCCTACCGCGGCGTCCGTCTCTCCAACCTGCCCTGTTGACGGTCCGCAAACGCAGAAAACCCCTGACCACGAATGGTCAGGGGTTCCCTGGTTCTTACTACGTTAAGTCCGGCGGCGTCCTACTCTCCCACAAGGTCCCCCTTGCAGTACCATCGGCGCTGAGAGGCTTAGCTTCCGGGTTCGGAATGTGACCGGGCGTTTCCCTCTCGCTATGACCACCGGAACGCCTTCGACCAGATCATACATTGGTCTCAAAGCTGTTCCGACTGCTGCTCTCGGTGAAGAGGGCAGAGCGGTGTATTCAGTTTCGATTCCCGATCGTCTGTCGGGAACCACAAAGTGGACGCGAGCCCGTGCAACAAGTGCA